>SABF01000101.1 GCA_009929095.1 Erysipelotrichia bacterium | reverse complement strand
GAAACATGCTGAATGGCGCAGGCGCATGATTGACAATCGTGCCCGCAAGGGGGATCTGATTGCCAGACAGAAGCGGCAGCTCGCTCATATGCAGGAAGAGCTGGTGGGAATTCTTGCTGAAGCAGATATGGAAGATATGAAACTGGACATTGAAGATAAGCAGGACTTTATCAGGGAACTGGAAGATCAGCTTGCTGAAATGGACAGGCAGATTCAGAGCAGATAAAACAGACAGGCTCCGGGAACTGATGATGTTCCCGGAACCTGTTTTTGAAAGGCGGTATATCCATGAAAAAAACACTGGTCATTGGTTCAACAGTTGCCGATGTGCTGATTAATGTAGATCATCTTCCTTCCCATGAAGAAGATATCAATCCAAAGTCGCAGAAGCTTGCATTGGGGGGCTGCGCATATAATGTTTCCAATGTATTGCGGCAGATGAAAGTGCCCTATGTTTTGTTCTCTCCGGTAGGTACAGGACTGTTTGGCGAATTTGTCAGAGAACAGCTCAAGAAGCAGGACATTATTCCGGCTATGAATCCGAAAGAAGAAAATGGCTGCTGCTATTGCCTGGTGGATGCGAATGGCGATCGTACCTTTATGGCTGTTCACGGAGCAGAATATCATTTCTATCCGGAATGGTTTGAAACACTGAATCCAGAGGCTTTTGACAGTATTTATGTCTGCGGATTGGAGATCGAAGAAGAGACTGGTTTCTGCATCATTGACTTTCTGAAAAAGTGCACCAAACAGACCATCTGCTTTGCGCCTGGTGCGCGGATCAGATCGATTCCCCGGGAACGCATGGAACAGATGATGGACATTCATCCGATTGTTCATCTCAATGCCCGGGAAGCCAGTGCATTTCTAAAAAGTACTGCTGCAATAAAAGATCTTGCAGAAAAACTGCATCAAAGAACCGGCAATACCGTTATTATCACCGATGGAGTGAGAGGCGCAGTATGTCTCAGCAGAGAAGGCTATATTGAAATGCCGGCGGCTAGGGCAGTGCAGAAAGACGGCACTGGGGCTGGCGACAGTCATCTCGCTGCATTCATTGCATTAAGAAAGATCGGCAGGACCAATGCAGAGTCGATGCGTATTGCATCGCTGTATTCTGCTGCAGTTGTTGAAACGGAAGGAGCAGCACTGAAGGATTCCCGTGCTGCAGATCTGCTGAAGCAGATCCTCTGAAATTACTGCTCTGATTTATTGGTCTGCGTGCATTAGTTCTGTGTCATCGTCATCATCATAATCGTCTGAGGCTCCGCTGTCTTTTGGGACTGTAACGGGAATCACAATATCTACATAGAAATGGCTGGTGTCATGGTGGAATTGAACACTGCCGCCAAACTTTTCTGTGAGCGTGGTGATGGAGGTGGTTCCGACACCGCCATTGGTTCGCTTGGTGGAAAGATATCTTCCGTGGAATGTTTTTGCCTTGCCGTCAAACGTATTGGTTGTGACAATGTACAATGATGTATCGCTCTTAACAATGACGGACAGTGACAGCTGCCTCAGTTCTTCTGGAACTGTTTCGCATCCCTCTATTGCATTTTCGAACAGATTGCCGATCATGGAACAGAGGACGGTATCCGGGATACTGAGCTTTGCGGGCAGGTTGATCTGAAGAACCGGATGAACCTTTTTATTCTCCGCCAGAGAATTGTAATGATTGAGCACAGCATTGACGGTATGATTTGGCGTGTAGTTCTGGTTCTTCATGTTCGGCACCACCTGCTGATACTCTTTCAGATACTTCTGAATGCCATCAATATCTTTGCGGTCTGCCATGTCCTGCAGGATTGCAAAGGAATGGCGGATATCATGACGGAAACGCCGCATCTGTTCAATGCTCTGCTGCAGATTGAGATACTCGGATTCCTGTACTGCCAGAAAGTGCTGCTGTTCTCTGGCTTTGGCATTTTCGATGAATTCCAGAGAGAACATTCGGAAGATGATGAACATCAAAACATACAGTGACAGACTGAAGAAGATATAGGAAAGATATACATTCAGCACCGCAGCATTTTTGATTGTGGCAATGTTTGCCGGAATCATCAGAATATTCAGAAATAGAAAAATCGCTGATACCGGAATGGTAATCAGCCAGTGGCTGCTGGTCAGATATTCGCTGTCCACCAGGATCTCTTCTTTCTGTTCGATTGTTACATAGAAGATGCCGGCAATGACAGTGCCGATCAGAAGACGTATGATGACAGTCTGATCATTCAGCATCAGTGAGGTGCTTCCGGGATTCATGAATACGTTCAGTGTAAAGCTCAGCGAATAAGGATAGGACATCAGGGTCACTGCCCAGAGAAATATCGAGATGGATTTCACCGGCGGAATCTTTGAAAACTTCGGATAGATCACAGCCAGAATGATAATAGATAAAGCATGATAGATGCCAAGACTGGCGGTTTTTGAGACCGTGGCAAGAATGGCACTGATGAATGCCAGCGCGGCAGCGATCAAAACGTAAATTGTCAGCCGTTTCCAGTATTCTGATGCATGCTTCAGAGGCGGAAACATGGAGACTGCCGCGACTGGAACCAGAAGAAGCATCTGGAGCAGGATATTCGCAAAAGTATAGGTGTGCATTGTTCTACCGCCGTTCCGTTATGTGAGTCTGATTTCTGCGGATCTCCTCAAAACAGTAATCATGCCACTTCTGTGTGATTTCAGTGCTGTTGCGCACTTTAATTGGATAGCTGATGCCATTGTCCATCTGGCAGTTGCTGCCGGACATGGATGTCACATGATCCATATTGACAAGAATACCGCGGTTGATAATCAGAAAACGAGAATCATTCTCCAGTTTTTCAAGAAGCTCCGGCATAGTCAGCCGGGTAACAATCGTTCTTTCATTGCGCTGCATCAGGGAAAGATAGTGTCCGCTGGAGGTGATGCTGATCAGATCAGAATAGAAGATGGAGAAAGTCCGTCCGTCAGAGTTGACACTGAGATATTTTTGCTGCTGCGGAATAGTTCTGATTGCATCATCCATGATTTTATCCACTCGCTGCTGATCAGCCGGTTTGACCATGTAATCAAATGCGTGACAGGCAAAGGCGTCCGGCATGTGGTCAACTGAAGTGGTGCAGAAAATCAGAATGCAGGACTCATCAGTTTCACGGATTTTCTTTGCGGCATCCACGCCATTCATTCTGCCCATGTAAATATCCATAAAGATGATAGAGTATTTCTTTGGCTCAAAAGCAGTCAGAAAAGACTCGGCATCCCTGAAGCAGTCAATATCTGCCTGAATGCTCTGATGATCCAGATAGTTATCGAGGCAGGCTTCCAGATTCAGACGGAACTGTTCCTCATCATCAACGATTGCTATGCTCATTTCAAAACTCCCTTATCTGAAGGAAATTGATACTGTAATCATAAACAAAAGATGGTCTGATTTCCAATTTTTTAATTATGCATTCATACGTATTAGGGTAAAATATCAGTATGACAAATATCGGTTCAAAGCCGGCAAATGAAAAGGGAAAAATCCACTATGATCGCCAGCACCGTGGACTGATTGCTATGCTGGAAGGAATTGCAATTATCACAATAATTGTTTTCATCCTTTTCTATTTTGTGTTTGGCATTACTGCGGTAACCGGCAATTCCATGAACCCCGCTTATAGGAATGGACAGATGGTGGTTTTCATGCGGCTTGGACAAAATTATAAAGCCGGAGATGTGATTGGAATCAAAATGACGAAAGGGGATTCCTATATCAAACGGATTGTAGCTGTCAGCGGTGATACTGTGGATATTCATGACGGACTGCTATATATTAATGGGCAGGCAATGAGCGAATCCTATGCCATTGGATCCACTGAGACAGAAACAGGCAATATTGCATATCCGCTGACCTTGAAAGATCAGGAGTATTTCGTGCTGGGAGATAATCGGGAAAACTCAATTGATTCGCGCTCGTTTGGACCGGTTGTGCTGTCTCAGATTGAAGGCAGAATTCTCACCTGATCGTTCACTTTCTGGTATCTGATGTTAAAATATCTAAAATAGAAATTCTGGAGGAAACAGCTGATGGAAGATATGGAACTGATCAAGGCTCTGGAAAATTATCCGAGAGCGACAATTTCTGACCTGGCAGATATTCTCAATGAAACGGAAGAAAATGTTGAGAAGGCAAAGACACGGCTGGAAAAGGATCGCATTATATGCGGTTATCACACTGTGATCAACTGGGATCGGACAAATAATGATCGAGTATCAGCGATTATCGAAGTCAGTGCGAAGCCGGAACGTGATACCGGCTATGACAATGTGGCGGAGAAGATTGCAATGTTCTCAGAAGTTAACAGCTTATATCTGATGAGCGGCAAGAGCGAGTTCATGGTGTTTATTGAGGGTCAGACCATGCGTGAAGTGTCAGATTTTGTCGCAACCAAGCTTGCACCGATCGAAGGTGTAACCTCTACGGTTACCTGCTTCCTTCTGAAACAGTATAAAGTGGAAGGCTTTATCATGAACAATGATCATATCGAAGATGAGAGGATGATTGTTGAACCATGAACAGCGAAGAGTTCCTTAGTGACCGTGTAAAAGAAGTGGCGAATTCTCTGCTGTGGGAATTTTTTGACTTAGCCCGCAGAACACCGGACGTTATTTCTCTCAGCGTAGGCGAACCGGATTTTCAAACTCCCTGGCATATCAGTGAAGAATGTATTTATAATATCAAAAAAGGCAGAACCTACTACGCACCGACTAGAGGACTGCACCAGTTGAGAGAAGGAATCCTGAATTATTACGGAAGACGCTTTGGCGTCTGGGATTATGAATGCAGCAACTGTCTTGTGACTGTTGGTGCCAGTGAATCCATAGATCTGATTGCCCGGGCGGTCCTGAACCCGGGAGATGAGTGTATTATCATTGATCCAGGCTACGTTGCTTATGAACCGGCAGTTATTCTGAATGGTGCCAAGCCAATATATCTGCAGGTGAAGGAATCGGAAGGGTTCAAGGTAACTCCCGAGAATCTTTTATCCTGCATCAGCGATCGCACCAAGATGATTATTCTCAACTATCCAAGCAATCCGACGGGCGGCATCATGACCAGAGAAGATTATGAGAAGATCATTCCTGTTCTTAAGGAACATCATATTCTGATTGTGGCTGATGAAATCTATCTGGAGCTGACTTACGATCAGAAGGCAGTCTCGATGGGCTGTTTTAAAGAAATAAGGGATCAGCTGGTGCTCGTCAATGGCTTTTCCAAAGCATATTCCATGACTGGCTGGCGGCTTGGCTACATGCTGGCTCCAACTGCAATCATCACAGCCTGCAACAATATTCATCAGTACTCGACCATGGGGCCGATGACACCGGCACAGTTTGCTGCAATTGAGGCAATCTCAAGCCGCAGTGACAAGGATATTCAGAAGCACTGCGAATCCTTCAAGATCCGACGCAACTTCCTGACTGCACAGTTAAATAAGATCGGTCTTCATACGCCAATGCCGGAAGGTGCATTCTATGTTTTCGCAAATATTACGTCATCCGGACTGAAGAGCTACGAATTCTGTGCAAAGCTTCTGGAAGAACAGAAAGTCTGTATTATTCCGGGTACGGCTTTTGGGCCAAGCGGAGAAGGATATGCCCGCATCTCATATGCCTACAGCCTGGATCAGCTGAAGCTGGCTGTTGAACGAATCGGTATTTTTCTGCAGGTTCATCACGTTTGATTGACAGACACACTTCAATGTCTGGAGAAAATCAAGAGATTAGAAAATGGTCGGAAGGAATGCATTCTATGAGTAATTTTGAGATATACAGAAAGACTTTCACATTTTTATGGCAGCGACTGTTTCTGTATCTTCTGGGCATTGTCATCATGATTGCCTGTACTGTTCTTGGCTATATGATCATTGGAGAGCCGTTTATTGGCATGGGATCTGGTTTTATCATAGGTCTGATTATTTTTGCATTGATCCTTCATTACTGCGGCTATCTGCTCAAGGCTGCAC
>SABF01000100.1 GCA_009929095.1 Erysipelotrichia bacterium | reverse complement strand
TAAGGAATTAATGGAAAAATCAATTACGCATATGAAGGAAGAACTGAATACGATCCGCACCGGACAGGCAAGCACCAATATGCTGGATCGTGTAGAAGTGGAGTATTATGGGGAATCAACTCCGCTGAAACAGATCGCTTCCGTGTCTGTACAGGAAGGAAAAACACTCGTTATTAAGCCGTATGATCCAACCTGCCTGAAGGATATTGAAAAAGCATGCAACAAGGCTGATCTTGGCATCGCTCCTCAGAATGATGGTACCGTCATACGTCTGAGCGTTCCGCAGCTGACTGGAGATGTCCGAAAGGAAATGACAAAAAAGGTCGGCAAGATTGCTGAGGAAGCAAAAATTCAGATCAGAAATATCAGAAGAGATGCGAATTCAGCAATCAAAAAAGATAAAACCATGGATGAAGATGTTCAGAAGGATGCGGAGAATGAAATTCAGAAACTGACTGACAATTATGGCAAGATGATTGTAGAAATATCCGAAAAGAAGAATGCAGAAGTTCTTAAGGTCTGAGTTTCAGAAGAATATCAATAATGAGGGGATGCCGTCTGGTATCCTCTTTGTTGTTGCAGAGAACAGCTGAAAATATCTCCTGGATTGCGACGATGGAGCAGAGCGGTGCACAAGCGTCCAAGGGATTCATTATGGTATAATTTTCATCAGATCGGAGTGACTATGGAAGAGTGCAGACATGCAGCAATTATTATGGATGGCAATGGACGCTGGGCAAAATCCAAGGGTCTGCCGCGGACTGCCGGACACAAGGCAGGTGCAGACAATGTGCGCACGATTGCAATTGCAGCAGATGAACTTGGCATCAAATATCTGACGCTTTATGCTTTTTCAACTGAGAACTGGAAACGATCCAAAGATGAAGTTGGGTATCTCATGAAACTGCCGGCATATCTGTTTGGCCGCTATATGAGGGAATTTCTAGATCGCGGCTATCGGATCCGAATGATCGGAGAACTCAATGTGCTGCCAAAAGCTACTGAAAAAGTACTGCGCGATGCTGAGGAAGAATCAAAGAATAACACTGGCCTCAGCCTGAATATATGCATGAATTATGGATCACAGCGGGAAATTGCACTGGCAGCGAGTGCTTATGCAGAAGATGTGCTTGCCGGCAGAGCCATGCCAGGTATCAGCGAAGAGGACTTTTCAAAGTATCTGATGACAAAAGACTTTCCGCCTGTTGATCTGCTGATCAGAACCAGCGGAGAGGAAAGAATATCAAATTTCCTGCTCTACCAGATTGCTTATGCTGAACTGGAATTTGTACCGGAATCATGGCCGGAATTTACACCCAATGTACTGAAACGCTGTATTGATGAGTACCATCATCGAAATCGCCGTTTTGGAGGTCTTACTGATGAATAAGAAAATGATTGTAAAGATATTAACCGGATTAATTCTGGTTGCTGTAGTTGTGCCGCCGTTTCTGCTTGGCGGTGTTTTGCTGGAGGCTCTGATTGCAGCAGTGTCAGCTCTGGCTGCTTATGAAACAGCAGCTCTGAATGATCAGAAAACTCACTGGGGAATGTCCCTCTTTCTGCTGGCAGTGATTGAAGTCGGCATTCATGTTGATCTGATGTACTATTCCGCTGTGCTTGCCGGTTTTGTGACTGTGCTGTTCGGCATTCATCTGGCTGATGAAAAGTATTCCATGGATCAGCTTGCGTACAGTTTTCTGATTAGAATGATTGTGATTATGGGCTGGCGAGGAGTATTTACAATCTATTCAACCGGCTTGTCTGGAATCGGAATGATGTACGTCGGATTTGCCTGTTTTCTTTGTGATACCGGTGCTTACTTTTTCGGAACATTTTTTGGCAGACATAAGATGATACCGGCTGTCTCTCCAAACAAAACTTGGGAAGGGGCAGTTGGCGGGTATCTGCTGGGAATGATCTCATCTCTTTTGCTTGGATTGTTTGCAATCAAGAGTATGCCTGTCAGTCTCTGCATTTCTGCAAGCCTGATTCTTCCGGCAGTTGCGGAACTTGGTGATCTTGCATTCTCATCAATTAAGCGTCGATTCAATATTAAGGATTTTGGCTCACTTCTTCCAGGACACGGCGGTGCACTGGATCGAATTGACAGTTTTATTTTCTGTCTCATGATTTTCAACGGGCTTATGCTCGCCTGGGGTCTGTAAGATGAGCAGAAGAATTGTACTGCTTGGCGCATCCGGTTCAATTGGTTCACAGACACTGGATGTCATCTCTCAGCATCCATCCATGTTTTCGCTGACTGCAGTCGGAGTTGGCAGAAATATGGAAGCACTACGAAAGATACTATCTCAGTTTTCTGTTGATATGGTCTCAGTCGAATCGGAAGAAGATGCGGCTGTACTGCGCAAAGAATATCCGTCAGTCAAGATTCTCAGCGGTGATGAGGGAATGTGTACGCTGGCTGCGCGCAGTGACTATGATGTGCTGGTCAACGCACTGGTTGGATTTGCCGGGTTTGCACCAACTATGTCAGCGATCAAAGCGCACCATGACATTGCATTGGCCAATAAGGAAACGCTTGTTGTAGGCGGTGTACTGATTAAGAAGGCACTTCAGGAATATGGTGTATCGCTGTATCCGATTGACTCAGAACATTCGGCTATCTTTCAATGTCTGCAGGGAAATCGAAAGGAGCAGGTAGAGCGGCTTCTGATCACCTGCAGCGGCGGTGCATTCCGAGATAAAACACGCGAAGAACTTGCGGAAGTAACTCCGGAAATGGCACTTGCGCATCCAAACTGGACAATGGGTCCGAAGATTACGATTGACTGTGCCGATCTGATGAATAAGGGATTTGAGGTAACTGAAGCACACTGGCTGTTTGATATTCCCTATGATCGGATCCAGGTAGTCATGCATAGAGAGAGTGTGGTTCACTCCATGGTGGAGTATCAGGATCATTCAATTATCGCTCAGCTCGGTGCCCCCGACATGCGTCTGCCAATTCAGTATGCACTGACATGGCCGGAACGTCTCCCTCTGCATGAAGATCATCCGCTTGATCTGCTTGAAGTTCAGACGCTGCATTTTGATAAACCGGATCTAATCAGGTTTCCCTTGCTTCAGCTTGCATACGAAGCTGGCGAAAAGGGCGGCAATCTGGATGCTGTGATGAACGCTGCCAATGAAGCAGTCAATCTGGCATTCCGCAATCATGAGATTTCATTTCTGGCAATTGAATCTATCGTAAGCGCTGCAGTGCATGAGGTGCCTTTTAAGGAGATCAGGAATGCTGAAGATCTCTATGAGGCAGATGCCTGGGGCCGTGCGTTTGCACTCGATAGAATTGCCCAGATAAGAGAAAAGAGGTAACGCGAAGAAATGCTAACTGTTATTCTATTTATACTGCTGCTGACAGTCATTATCTGCATCCATGAACTGGGTCATCTGATGGCTGCTAAACTATTTCATGTTTACTGTTTTGAATACTCATTTGGAATGGGGCCGGTGCTGCTGAAAAAGAAGACCGGGGAAACTCAGTACAGCTTAAGGGCAATTCCCATCGGCGGGTTTGTGTCCATGGCAGGAGAGAATGACGGGGATGCCGCATATCCGGATGTTACAGTGCCGGAAGGCAGACGCCTGACGGATCAAAAAACATGGAAGAGAATCATTATCATGCTGGCCGGTGTATTTATGAACTTCATTCTGGCCTGGGCGATCTTCTCTCTTGTTATTCTGGATAACGGCACTTTTGCGGATTCACCCAAATCCTCAGTAGCGTCCGTTATGGCAAATTCACCGGCAGAAAAGGCAGGTCTGCAGGAAGGGGACGTAATAACTTCTGTAAAGGCGGCTGACGGATCATCTTCCAGCGTTAAGACGTTTCTTGATCTCAGCATCTTTATGACAAGTTCTAAAGATCAGCAGCTGACTTTTCAGATCAGCCGCAATGGGACTGATATGGAGATCAAGGTAACTCCGGAATACTCTGACGATAATCAGTCCTATATCATTGGGATAGTCGGGCCGGATGCCGAAGTACATAAGGTCAACCTTCTGAACTGCTGGTATTTCGGCGGCAAGGAAATGGGTATTATTACAGATCTTCTCTTCCGAACACTGAGTCAGCTTTTCCATGGACACGGTCTTTCCCAGCTCAGCGGACCGGTCGGCATCTATTCTGCAACCGAACAGTCAGTATCCTATGGACTGACCAGTTATCTGTTTCTGATTGCCGAGCTGAGCATGAATGTAGGCATCTTCAATCTGCTTCCACTGCCGGTACTGGATGGAGGACAGGTAGTCATTACTGCTATAGAAGGGATTTCCAGACATAAACTTAATGAAAAAGTTAAAATTGGTGTAATGAGTGTATGCTGGGTACTGCTGATTGGATTAATGATATTTGCAACATTTAATGATATAACTAGATTGTTCAGCTGATTGGGAGGAAAAGAAAATGGCTGTAATTCTTGTTACTGGAGGCACTGGCTACATCGGTTCTCATACCTGTGTGGCATTGATTCAGGCCGGAGATGAAGTTATTATCCTGGATAATCTTTACAACAGCAGTCCAAAAGTTATTGACCGCATTGAAACGATTACGGGAAAGCGTCCGAAGTTCTATGATGCAGATATTCTGGATAAGGAAGCGCTGAAAACGGTCTTTGATGAAAACAGAATTGATGCGGTTATTCATTTTGCCGGATACAAGGCAGTAGGCGAATCTGTAGAAAAACCACTTGTTTACTACGAGAATAATATTGCGGGCTCCATCAATCTTTATGAAGCAATGAAAGAACACAATGTCAAGAGGATTGTATTCTCTTCAAGTGCCTGTGTATATGGTGCACCGAAGAGTGTTCCGATCCGTGAGGATTTTGATACTCATACGACGAATCCGTACGGAGCAACTAAACTGATGAATGAACAGATTCTGGAAGATATCTGGACAGCCGATCATGACTGGTCTGTACTTCTGCTGAGATACTTTAATCCAATTGGTGCACATTCATCAGGACTCCTTGGAGAAGTGCCTAATGGAATTCCAAATAATCTGGTTCCCTATATTGCCAGAGTTGCCAATGGCCAGCTTGAGTATCTGAGGGTCTGGGGTGATGATTACCCGACTCCGGATGGAACCGGTGTCCGTGACTATATCCATGTTGTTGACCTGGCTGAAGGCCATATCAGTGCAGTCAGATATGCTATGGATCATAAGGGCGTTGAAAAGATCAACCTTGGAACAGGAAATGGATACAGCGTTCTTGAAGTGCTGCATGCCTATGAGAAGGCTTGCGGAAAGAATCTTGCATATCGCATCATGCCTAGACGTGCAGGAGATATTGCGGAATGCTACGCTGATACTGCCAAGGCAGAACAGATGCTTGGCTGGAAAGCAAAGTATGGAATTGATGATATGTGCAGCAGCTCCTGGAACTTTACCCTGAAGAACCCGGACGGTATTCAATAATGAACTGGAACTGGAACTTGCATGAGTTTCAGTTCTTTTTTATTAAGAGTCTGATGAAAATACAATGAAACAAACGGCTATGGTATAATTTCATAGATCAAAAACAAGGAGACAGATGGCTGAAAATAACAGCAGTGCAAAAATTAAGATTATTCTTGCTGTCTTTGCAGCAGTCGCCTTATGTCTGCTTGGATATGAGGTGTTTTCTCGCGCTGATAACAGGAAAAAGGCATCTTCAGCTTCTGCTCAGCCCAAAGCAACTATTTCGGCTGTCGGAAATCAGGAGAAGCCATCAGCTGCCAGTGATCTCAGCAGTACATCGGTTTCATTGAACAGTTACAAAGTATATTCAATCGACCAGGTGGATTTCCGATTTATTATTGCGGATGTGCATGTGTCCTCCAATGTACCGATCAATCTGTCACTGAGCCACTTCAAAACAAGCGAAGGCATCGCTCTTGATCAGATCAGCAGCTATACAGCAAAACTGGAGGAAAAGTCTCTGTATCTTGGCAGGCAGAATGTGTGGTTCTCAATTATCAGCCAGGATACTTCC
>SABF01000468.1 GCA_009929095.1 Erysipelotrichia bacterium | reverse complement strand
GCATGTGCTCCGCCCACGGCATATATCTCGTCCGCACCTCCGATATCCATTGCAACGAGAGTTTTCGCATTTATGTTCACATCGCCCTTAACTGAGGGGGAACATGCAGTTATTCGTTTAACCCCGGCAACCCTAGCCGGGATGGTTAGCATAAGCGCCGTGGAATATAGCGGATAACTGCCGCCTGGAACATAGCAGCAGCATGAATCAACGGGGATGATTCTGTGTCCCAGATATACCCCTGGTTTTGTCTGAAAATTCTGCAGCTCATGCATTGAGGCTTTCTGTGCCTCTGCGAATGCTTTTATATGTCCGGCTGCTGTCCGCATATCGGCTAGTTCCTGTTTACTTACCTGCTTATAGGCAGCTTCGATCTCTGTACTACTGATTCTTAACTGAGGCCGCTGATTTTGGTCGAATCGGGCGTTATATTCAAGCAATGCCTTATCGCCGTTCTGACGTACATTTTTTATCATAGCTGACACATTATCTATAAGCTGCTGATTGTCTACATTGGTACGTGGTTTCGCTTTCTTGATTACTTTCATTGTTATTGCCCCCAGATTTTATACTTTCAGCTGTTATTTAAGAATCAGAGGAACTATATATAACAGAGCTGCTGCCGCACATGCGATTCCAACAATGGTTTTCCAAATGCGATATTCCTTATCCATTTTTGCCTTTTCTTCAGGGGCCGGGTCATCGTGTGCCATTATCAGCTTGCTGAGTTCTTCGTCACCGCTGTCTCCGTATTTCCTGCGACAGATGAAGAAGATGATCAGACCAAGTGCGCACCAGACGATGCCTGTCCAAAGGGCTTCGGAATTAAGCTGTGTCATCATTATGAGATATATGATGATACTTACCGGGACACCTATTTCAATGAACGGAGTTCTGTAAGGACGCGCCATATCAGGTTTTTTCTTTCTCAGTCCATAGGCCGCCGCGATGCCTATCACATAGTAGAACAGATCAGCGAAGAGGCTCAGAGAAGCTATATATATCATGGAATTGGTTGTTATCAGCAGAACTGTAAGTACGCCCAGCACAATGATGGAGATATGCGGTGTCTGAAATTTAGGATGAACTTTGGCGAAAATGCGAGGCATGGCCCCGTCGCGTGCCATTGTGAA
>SABF01000467.1 GCA_009929095.1 Erysipelotrichia bacterium | reverse complement strand
ATTAATTTGATGAAAACTCCAGTATTACAGTCTTTTTCGTGCATAAAAAAACGTTAAGGCAACTGATACGATTGTATCAATTGCCTTAACTGCTTTGGTGCCCGTGGCCGGACTCGAACCGGCACGGTATCACTACCGAGGGATTTTGAGTCCCTTACGTCTACCAATTCCATCACACGGGCATACAATGATTCACTTATCTATTTTAACTTATGAAATAAAGCTTTGCAATGAAAGCATTGCACAGGAATTGAAAATCAGTCAGATTTCAAAGAACAATGCAGTAAGATCAACTCCTCATGATCAATGCCGCTTTGATTTTCCCAGTGCAATTGCTGATACTTTCCATATACACAAGAGCTTCAGCAGCTGTGTGACAAGTATCATCAAACTGCATAATCAGCGATGCGCACATTTCACCTGCAGTTTTCAGAAGCTGCTGAACTCTGATGGCAAATTGATACAGCTGAAATACAGTATTAGAATGCAGCGTTGATAAAAGAAAAGCAGTTCAGATCGCATGGCTGTGCGAACCGAGCTGCTTATTTGCACTTCAGTCTGATTCAACTGCATTGTCCGAGGCTTCTGACACTTGCTTGCAGATTACGCTGCTTTCTCATTTTTTGCTTTTGTGTCTGCAATCACTCGGGATGCGACTTCTGTCGGAGCCGGCTGATAGCGATCAAAATTGATGACAAACGAACCGCGGCCCTGAGTCATGGAACGAAGTTCATTGGCGTACATCAGCATCTCGCTCATCGGCACTTCACCTTCAATGATCTGTTCTCCATCTTCATCAGATGTAATGTTAATGATAATCCCGCGACGCTTTGTAAAGTCACCTGTCAATGTTCCGGTATAGTCCTCCGGAGCGTTGATTTTCACTTTTCCAATCGGTTCAAGCAGCACCGGGTTAGCCTTCGGCATTGCTGCATTATAGGCAAGTCTTGCGGCTTCCTTGAAGGCAATCTCCTTGGAATCTACCGGATGATAGGAACCATCAAACAGAGTAGCCTTAACTCCGACAACCTTAAATCCAGCCAGAGGTCCCTTCTGCATGCAGTCACGAAGCCCCACCTCCGTAGGCGGGAAATACTGCTTCGGAACAGCGCCTCCGAATACTTCTTCAGCAA
>SABF01000466.1 GCA_009929095.1 Erysipelotrichia bacterium | reverse complement strand
GTTTCATGGTATATCCGCTTTTCATATGCCGTTCCTTCAGCATATGATTTTCGATACTGAGACAAAGTTCAGAATCATCAATAATTGTTCCGTTAAAATCCCATATCAGAGTTTTCATACTGGAAATAATATCATAGCGGGCAGAATAAAAGAGAATGAATTCCAAACTGCAAATCAGAATTCATTCTCGATACCTGAATTATTTTGCAGCACTCAGTTCTTTCAGCCAAAGTTCCACGTCAGCATCGCTTGGCATACGCCAGTCACCGCGCGGACTCAGTGTTACGGAACCTACCTTCGGACCATCCGGCAGACAGCTGTGCTTAAACTGCTGATGGAAGAAACGATTGAAGAAACGAACCTCTGATGACTGTATCTGTTCCCTGCTGATCATAGGATATGCGTGCATGGCAAGCGCCAGAATTCTGGATGGTTCAAATCCATAACGAAGGGTATAAAACAGGAAGAAATCATTCAGGTCATACTTGCCGATCTTTTCTTCTGTTTTCTGAACAATCTTTCCATTTGAACTCGGTGTCAGCTCAGGTGTAATCGGTGTGTCACAGATATCAATCAGTACATCATGAAGTTCCCTGTTTCCGCAGGTTTCTGCATAGGTCCGTGAAATATACTGCACGAGTGTCTTTGGTACAGAAGCGTTAACGCCATACATGGACATATGATCGCCATTGTAGGTGCACCAGCCAAGTGCCAGTTCAGATAGATCTCCAGTGCCGACAACAAGCCCATTTTCCATATTTGCCACATCCATCAGGATATAGGTTCGCATTCTCGCCTGAGCATTCTCATAAGCAGTATCGCTTTCACCCTGATACTCAGCACTGTGTCCAATAGCCTTCAGATGATCCTGAACTCCTTCATCAATCGGTATTTCTCTGATATCATCCAGCCTGAGCAGCTTCATCAGTGCAATTGCATTCTCATATGTTCTTCCAGTTGTGTTGCCGGTATTCGGCATCGTAATCCCGATAATACGGATATCCGGCACCAGTCTTTTCGCTTCTGCACAGACAATCAGAGCAAGTGTGCTGTCGAGACCGCCGGACACCCCGATGACAAGGGTTTTAATCCCCGCAGCCCGGATCCTTGTAGCCAGTCCGTTTGCCTGGATCTGCAG
>SABF01000099.1 GCA_009929095.1 Erysipelotrichia bacterium | reverse complement strand
AGAATGCCTTTTAATAACTTGAATCATATTCAATGAAGATGCAGTCTCATTGATCTCAAGAATCTTATCGTATGAGTATACAGTGATGACTTCCGGCTTGTGCTGCAATAGAGCATACAGTGCCGCCTTAGGAATCTGTACCAGATGACCAATGTTGCCCAACGGTATCTGATGCCTTGCCATCAGTAATGATTCTTTGAAATCAACTGCCACTACTCCATCAAAGCCAATATCCATCAATCGTTTTGCAACAATCGGATTTCTGCCAATCTGTTTCAGCATGAAAAGCATTTTTATATTGAGAGGCTTTGAAATCTCCAGCATTTTTTTGCCATTTTCGGTGATGGCGTCCAGATCCAGAATATAAGTATCTGGAAGTATTGCATTGTTCTTTATAGAATCAAAAGCATATTCCAGCAGTGCTGGATTGGTCTTCTTCAAGCTTTCAATAAACACATTGCCTCCTCAATCCCACGCCCTGTTATTCAGAATTCTCGCAGGATTATCTATTAGGAGCTTGTCAATATCTTTCTGCAGCCCGCCTTTTTCAAGTATCTTTGGTACAACAATACTCATCGCCGCTGTATATCCAGTCCCGTGATTACTCACAAAATAGCTATTTCTTGATACATCATTTGATAGCATCAAGTGATCACCATATCCGCTTCTGATTATCTTGATTGCATTCTCAGCCCTTGCATCATCACTCATGTAAGCACTCTTTCCGCAAGTATCAAAAGCAATGTTTACTCCCTGTTTCAAAAGAGCCAGATGATAGTCACTGTCGTCAATCAGGTCCTGATGGCCGATGATAATCTTGTCTGGATTAACTCCGGCATGAATCAGCGTATCAATTGTCTCTTGTGCAGTCTTTCTTCCGGTATGTGTCGATACTGCCGATCCTGTCATTACTGCAGCAATGCCTGCAGCTTTCAGTACATTCATTTCCGAAGGTGTAAAGACTTCAGGACTTGAAGCAATCTCGGCAATAATACCCGCACGAATTCCTGTTTCTTCAATCCCTTCTGTCAGTTCCTTTATAAAGATATCTGCTATCTCTTCAGCACTTGTTTCTCTCAGCCAATCCGGATGAAAAGGATCCAAGTAGAAACCAGTTGACGCAACAATCTTCAGACCAGTTTCATCGCTGATCTGCTTTAATTTTCTAATATCTCTTTTCAGGTCAATTGTTGTTACTTCAACAGCAGCCTGAACGCCAAGACTCATCATTAATTGAATCTCTGGTTTTACCTCTTCTGCAGTCTCGATTTTTGAGACTCCATCTTTTCTCACTGCTGTCAAATCCACAATAAAGTGTTCATAACACATTGTGACTCCCAGTTCGCTGGGCTTGATCCTTCCTGATACTGTTTGTATCATTTCATCCTCCCGAAAAGCATCCCAGGCACGAGCCTGGGATGCCATGTGTTATTCTGCTATTCCCTCTGCCTTATCAATTAAAGCTTTTACAATTGCCGGAACCACAATATCAGTATGCGTCTTTACATAACCGAATGCTTTGTGATTGCCGCTGTAGATCATATGGCGAATCTCTTTCTCTGACGGACAGTTACCCTGTTTTGATACAACAAGGCAATTGCTGTATCCCAACACCATAATTGCAGTTGCAAGTGATCCGCCGCCGCCTGTCATACAGCTGCCGAGATAATAATCAATTTCTCCATTCTTGACCTTCCGAGCTGCGATCATATCCGGATCAACTAATGTTTCTGTTTTGTCGCCAAATTTTGCATCAATAATCTGTTTTGTCTGAGTTGATGACAAACCGCAGCATTCAAGTTTCATCATATAATCCAAGTTCCTTTCTCAGGCAGCCAGAACTACAAGTCCCAGTGCCGCAAAGATATTGAAGAGAATTCCTACTGTCACAGCTGCAATTGGACCAACTGCAGACTTCGGCAGTTTCTGACCAGTGATTTCATTTACTACATAGAATCCGCCAACGATCATGATTCCAACTCCGCTCCACATAGCATTTGCTGCAAGGAATGAGCCAACAGTCAGAGCGATGTTCAGGCAGGAAATCATTGCATCACGAATATGATCTCCGCATTTTGACAGTTCCGGAAATTTGGACAGGCCTTTTCCAAGTAAGCCAAGAAGCTGGAGTTCAAGGAATTCAGCTGCGAATCCAAAGATCGGTGCAAGCCACCATGTCGGTGCCATTGAACCAACCAGCATACAGGTAGTAAGACCTACAGCCTGATATACGCCTGTTGCCAGTGAAGTTGAAACAATCAGTGGAATGAAGGCAATGATTACACCAATCATTGAGAGCCAGAATACGCTCATATCATTTGCATTGATAGCTGCGGACAGAACTGCCGGCTGATATGCCTGCGCAAGGATATTGATTCCCAGAGCATTCAGAGCACCCTGGATGCAAAGATATACCCAATTGGATTTGATTCGATTGGCATTCTTTGTAAACAGATTGGACTCTTCCTCAGTGTTTTCAATCGAGTCGCCGCCCTTAGTTTTCTTAGCTGCAAAGACCATCAGACAGATCATGCCTGCAAGCATTGCAAATGTGTACGGATACAGACTGATCGAGACACCGCCAACAGTAACTTTGCCGACGATTGTGCAGATAATGTAGATTGCCGCTTCGATACATCCAGTTGTGATTCCCTTCTTGGAATCAAACTGTCCTGCAATTGCAACAGCCGGATACATGCAGAACACCGGAAGAACCGGAGTTGTAATCTGAGTCAGATCATTCAGGAAGTTATATGGAAGTGCATTGAATCCAGCCTGGATGAAAGATGTTCCAAACGCACACAGAGCTCCCCATGCCCCGCCCAGCAGCAATGCAACGATCTTATTCGGGGACCATGCACCAAGGCAGTCAGTTGCAATCAATGTCAGATGAACTGCAATTAATCCATAGCCAAGCCACTGCGAGAATCCTGCAAGAACCCAGCCGAACCCCATGCCTGTCACGACGATTGCAAATTCTGCTCGTGACATTCTTCCCTCCATAAGTTCTGGGAATACAGGACGTGCTCCATCATTGAAATTGGAAATGCACTTATGTGAAAGCAATGATGCCCAAGCACAGATGACGATTAATACGATTGCGCGAAATACCAGTGGATATGAAAATTCTGTAACCATAAATCCCCTTTCCTTTACCTTTCTACGGTAGCTAGTAGGTTGTTAATATGCAGAAGCGCATAATCTTGTTCTGTCTCATTCAAACAGTTATTCGTTACTGCCACTAACCTATCAAGAATCTCCAGTGATTTTTGGTATGTATCAAGTCCGGCCAATTCCTTGAGCATAGTTTCCTCTACTGGAGGTATCTCTTCCTTTGTCACATTTCTATTGAGTGCCGCGCAGAGATGTGCAATAAACATCCCGGCATTTTCTTCTGTTAATTCCAATCCATAATCATCGTGAAACATGTCAATCACTCTGTGAATTGTGCTGACATCTTCTTCTGTCAGCATTTCCCCTTCAAGATACAGTGACAGTCTTTCATCAAAATTCATTTCTTGTTCCCTCTGCTATCATTTTTTGGCGCTTCCATGTATGAGATTCCAAATGTTTTGCGAAGAATCCAGGAACAGCTTTTCTCAGAATAATTACTGAAAAGAACCAGCATAATCAGCACAATCGCAAATACCATGTAATCCTTCGTTTTTGCTGCTGTCTGAAGAACAATCAGTATCAGAATCATAATTACTGAAACCAATGCATAGCGAATATACTTCAGTCGTTTCTGCGTAGTTTCATCGAATATCATTCTTCCGCCGCAATGCGGACATACAATAACCTTTTGACCATTGTTCGGTATTACAGTGCCGCACCGATAGCATTTTGCCTCATTTGTCATACGCCCTCATTGTACAATATACAGTATTTCGTATATTCGTAGTAACAATATAACTTGCATTGCACATTATGTCAACATCACGCAATAATTTTACTGGTCAATGCTAAGAATCAATAACTGGGTGTGATCTTTCCTTCCAGTACCAGTCTTTGTATTTCCATAACTGTATTGGCATCAATTATTTCAGATAATAAAGATGAAAATTCCGGCCGCTCTGCACTTACCACAATGACGGCATATGCATCGCTTGCCTGATCCACTTTAATCTGTGTGTAATTAATACTTACCAGTTTGTCGGTGATTTCATCTTTATTCCATACAGCCGCATCAATATCACCGGATATAGCTCTCTGCAGTATCTGAGAATAATCTAAAGGAACCAATGTGACCTTTTTCCCTTTTACCACAAGTTCTGTCAATCTCTTCTGGTCGATAGAATCATTATCTATTCCGACTCTCATTCCATCTTCGATTTGTTTACTCTTCGGCGAATGGAAAACAATAACATGTTCGCTTAAATACGAATGCTCTCCAAGTTCTTTTGCAACAATGATGTCTTTTTTATCATTAAGATAGTCATCTGCTGCATACTTGGATACAACTGCGTAATCATAGCGATTTGCAATCAGCATACCTATTCGATTGCGTGCACCGCGCATATACGCCATTGAATTGGGAATGTTATATTGATTTTCCATGGCAACAATCAGTCCAGATGCCAATCCTTCATATCTGCGGGAATATGGCAGAGGCATAACTCCCACCAAACCGTGAATACCCGCAAAGGCAAGAAGGTCCTTCATATTTCGATTCACAAGATATGTTCCCATGTGTCCTTTTGATTCTAATTTAATTGCCTGATTATCTGTGAGCAATCGAATTGAACTCTGAACTGTTCCGCGAGACAGATGGAGACGTTCACTAAGTTCTGTTACAGTTGGTATCTTCGCGCCAATCTTGTAATTCAAAAACAGTCTGGCCAAAGCTAATGCAGCCGCACCGTTCTTCGAAAAAAGCATTTCATTAATATCCATACGTTCTCTTCACCTAATTTGTTAATTCATAATATCATAAAACATTTCCTAAATAGAAAGTGATTCCGCGCGGCACACTGCTGAACAGGTCACCTAGCGGAATACGCTTTCTTATTAATTGAGATATTAAAGTATTAGAGACATCATCCACAGATGAATCTATTGGCTGCTGCAGTCAAGGTTAACCGGGACAGTCTTTGTTACTTTCCCTTTGTACCCCATTCATGCAGTGCAACAATTGCATCAACTGCCTGCTCAGCTGTCGGATAAGCAGGGATTCCATGACTGCGCAGTTTCATGATTGCATCCTGGCACTCCTGTCCTCCCTGGCATTCCATGATCAGCGGCTTGTTCAGATATGCATAGTCTTCATGAATCTGCAGAATGACATTGACGACAGAATCTACATTGGTCACAGCTGTCGGACAGATTGACACATAGACACAGTCCACATTCGGATCACGCAGTGCCTGAGTGACTGCACCTTTGTACTGAATCGGTGTTGCTGTGCCGGAGATGTCAACCGGATTAAGCGGTGATCCGAACATCGGCATATAGTTGCGGATGCGGGTCTGCAGGTTCTCTGACAACTCCTTTAATTCATGCAGCGGCAATCCTCTTCTTTCGAAGTGATCACAGCTCAGCAGTCCGCTTCCGCCGCCATTCGTAATCATGACAATATGATCTCGCTTCAGTGCCGGCATATTTCCAAGTGCCAATGAGATATCAAGGAACTGCTGCCATGTTTCAGCGCGGATCGCTCCAGCTTCCTGTATTACCTTGTCATAGTACTCATCTGATTCCGGATTCTCGCTTGCGGTATGAGCAAAGGCTGCTTTTACACCTATGCTGCTCCTGCCCACTTTGATGACAACTACCGGCTTGCTGGTGCGCCTGCAGGAATCAATAAATGCTTCCGGAGAGTCCAGTCCTTCCATGTATACAGAAATACATTTTGTATGCGGATCCCGATCTGCATAATCTATAAATTCACTGAAGTCAACGTCTGCCTTGTTCCCCAGACCAACAAAGAAACTCATACCGAAATGATCTTTCTGTGATGTGCCAAGTGCGGCCAGAAGATTTGCACCGCTCTGAGAAATCATTGCGACCGGTCCTTCACACGGCAGATATGGAATAAAGCCGCAATTGAAGTTGAAATACGGCGAACCCATTCCAACCAGGTTAGGTC
>SABF01000098.1 GCA_009929095.1 Erysipelotrichia bacterium | reverse complement strand
GTATAATATATGGGATGTCCATACATCATGTCTGAAAAAGACACTTTCACTTTTCCGGCGGCTACATCCTCAGGAGAAAATTCCGGGATTATCTCTCCAAAAAAGCAGCTCCTGAGGTTTTCCTCAAATATATTCGTCCTCTGACTGCGATACCTCTCGAGCACGATGCCAGGAGCACCTGACCTCTCAGATATCTTTTCAAAAATAACTTCCGGCATAGTCAGAAAAGACAGGGATTCACTCCTTATAAGAGAATTGGATTTATGGCTCTCAAATTCCGTTAGCATCTCAAGGTGATTGTCCCTTTCCCTGTCCATCAGAATCTGCATCAGAGGTCTGCACTGCGCAAGATACTGGTTGAACTGGATTTCATACGAAGCGATTACATCTTTTCTTCGAACGAGAAGATTGGGCGCACTTTCTACAGAGCTGCCAACAGAGCTGGAAATGACCGCCGAAACACCTGGGGCCACAAAAAGCGTCTGCTTGAATAGGCCGTCTCTTTTTCTCGGGTAATAATATAGCTCGATAAGACCAGTCATGTAGAGCGGCATCCACTGATGGATAGCCCTCAGCATCTCGTCAAGGTCCCTGCTTACAGTATGGATTATGCGTATGCGGTTGCCTTTTCCAAGCACCTTCTTCATGAGCTCAGCCCATCTCATACAGAATTTCGGATCCTGAGTCATCCAGTCGGTGACTTCATCGCTGTAAAGAAGAAGCATCCTCGGAGTTTCCTGCTCGATCACTTCCTTAAGAAACATCTCCGCAGCTCTTCGCTTTCCCTTAGGGCCGGAATACACAGAAATATCATCATCCGGAATCTCTCTTTCAGGTTCCTTTTGGCCTGCTTCGCCCTGAGAAGGAGTCATCGGAAAACCGGATCCCATACTGTTCAGACTGTCAAGAAATCCTCCGACAGCCCTTATGTCCTCGCTTTTTTCATCTGCGAGCCATTTGGAGATACATAAAGAACGCACGCCTTCATCAGACAGATCTGCTTCCTTTTCAAGCTTTTCGGCCAGAGCCTTAAGCTGATAATCAGATGCGAAGTTGCGTGCAAAATATTCCGCCATTGACCCCAGAATGCCTTCGTCCTTAACGGCATTCCTCTGGCCCCTTCTCAGGCGGCTTATATATGAAGGATCCAGCTTTACTCTGTGTCCGAGCGCGCTGTTGGTAGTCCTTGTTATATCCATCAGAAAATCAAGTTTTTCATTAAATTTCAATGTGTTCACCTCTCTTGTGATATGATATCAGCTTAGAGAATCAGAGTCAATATTTTTGTCACGATTCATGACAAAAAATGTCATTGTCATATGCTATATGAATGAGAATTTTCTGTTGGCGGAATGATATAATCCATGAAAGATGGGTCACAAAATATTTAAATAACAGAAGAATCATGCGGGGAGGAATATCAATGAGAAAGAGGATAAAGGCTTTATCGGCATTATTGCTTACTGTTGTAATGTTATTTTCAACATTCAGTACAGTTATGGCAGAAAATTCGGATTACAGAGGACACTGGGCACGGGAAAATATTGAAAAATGGGTGAAAGAGGGAATAGTTTCAGGTTATCCGGATGGAAGCTTCAGGCCGAATAAGCCGGTTACCAGAGCTGAATTTATAGCTATCGTTAACAAGCTTTTTGGCTTTGTAGATGAAAAAAGAGATTCATTCTCGGACATTCCTGCCGATGCATGGTACTCTGAGGCTGTAAACAGAGCTGCCGCAGCTGAAATTGTCACTGGAAGTGAAGGTGAGTTCAGGCCGGGAGATCCAGTCAGCAGGCAGGAAGCCGCAGCAATATTGTTTAATGCATTCAGGCTCTCTGGAAAATCTTCTTCAGCCGAAAAATTCCAGGATTCAGACGATATTTCAGACTGGGCAAAGCTGCAGATAGGAGTGCTTCTTGATAGAGGATTTCTGGGAGGCAGAAGCGGCAATGTTTTTGCGCCTTCAGCAGGACTTACGAGGGCAGAGGCAATTACACTCATAGAAAACATGACTTCAAAAGGAAATATCTTTATTCGAAAAGGAAGAACTATCCCAGAAAATTTGACTGTAGAAGGCGATATTTTCCTTGCTCCCGGAATATCAGGAGCAGAAATAGCTCTTAAAGGAATTGATATTAAAGGAAGACTTGTTATAATGGCTAAGGACATTAAGATAAAAGTAGAAGACAAGACAAAGATTAGTAATGTATATATAATAAAAAGCGCTTCAGGAGCAAGTCTTGATATCAAATCAGGGAGCAAGATAAATGAGGTTGTGCTTGATGCTCCGACAAAATTTACCGGAGAAGGAACAATATCAAGCGTAGTATCTAATGTGGCCGGTTCATTATTTGAAACTCAGCCTCTTGAAATAACAGGAATGTACAGCATACTTGAAAAAGATCCGCAGGGATTATATATTGCAGTACCTGAAATAACGCCTGAAATCGAACCTGTTCCCGAAGAAAGTACGGACAGCAGTGGAAGTGGCGGTGGATCATTGAATGTTTCAAAGAGCAGTGCTAAAGAAATAATTTCTTCAGATATAGGTATTCTTTACGCATCGGAGATTTCAGACATACTTCCCGGAACGAAGGCAGGTGAACTCAAGGCTGCGCTGACAGTATCGAATAAAGCAACTGCTGAGGTAATAATTGCTTCAGGCGGGGCAGCTGTACTTGATCAGGAGAATACAGAAATCACTGAGACCATGAAGATTCAGGTCACAGCAGAGGACGCAAGCAAAAAGGAATATTCACTTAAGCTTATGTTTGCCGATGGCCAGGGTACACAGGAAGATCCTTATCAGGTTGCTACTGCATATCATCTTAACAATGTAAGAAGATATCTGGATGCTTATTATGTGCAGACGGCAGACATCAATCTTGGAGTTTCGCCATGGAACGAAGGTGCAGGATGGAATCCGATCGGGGATGACAAAGACTATCCTGATTATGGTAATCCTTTCAGTGGAATATATGACGGTCAGAATCATACAATAAGCGGCCTCACCATAAACAGGCCAGACGAATATGACATAGGACTTTTTGGATATATGACTGGCAAGGTTGAAAATTATGAGCTTATACATCAGTCGGAAGTCAAAAACCTTAAACTGGATAATGTTTCAATAACTGGAAAACAGAAAGTCGGATCCATAGCCGGACAAAATTATTATAACAGCAAGATTATTGATTGCGAGGCTACAGGGATTGACATAAGGTATTCAGAATCGTTCTATGATCTGTTTGGTGGTCTGGCTGGAAGAAATAACGGAATAATTTCAGATTCATATGCTGAGGGGACCATTGCAGGAACTACAATGGTAGGGGGAATCTCTGGAACTAACAGCGGGAGCATCACAAGGTCCAGTGCAGACGTTGAAATAAGCGGACAGGGTTGGCTGGGTGGACTTACAGGAGGAACTGGTTCTGGCACTATTGACAGCTGCCATGCTTCTGGAAACATTACAGGATGGTATGGCATGGGAGGCCTCGTAGGGAATGCATCAAGTAGCACTATTTCAAACTCCTATGCCACAGGAAATGTCACATCCCACACGAGAACTAGGGATTTCTATCTTGGCGGACTTGTGGGTATGATTGGGACTCAATTGACGTTAGTAAATTCATATTCAACAGGTACTCCGTCATATACAGCAGCACCTTCAGGACCTTTGTATATAGGTGGAATGGCGGGAAAACTTCCTGATGCGGGAGTTCAGCCTTTATTCACAAGCTGTTATTATGACAGCGATACTTCAGGGCAGAGCGATTCAAACAAGGGGACTCCAAAGACCACCGTAGAAATGAAATCTCAGGCCACTTATTCAGGATGGGATTTTGAAAATGTATGGGGAATTAACCCCGCTGAAAACGGAGGATATCCATTCCTGAGATGGCAGGACTTTGAAACCGGTTCGCCTGCACCTGTTGCAGTAACAGGTGTAGAACTCAGCCAGACGACTATTCAGATGATAACGGGAGGAGAAACACAGACTCTCTCAGCCACAGTAATGCCGGCAGATGCGGATAATAAAGATATAGTGTGGACTTCGGGAGACAATTCAGTAGTAACAGTTTCTGACAGTGGAATGGTAACACCAGTTTCTGCAGGAACAGCCACTATATCTGTAACAACAGTAGATGGAGGATTTACGGCAGAGTGTGAAGTTACAGTTACAGCATCAGATTTTTCCGCAGGTGCTGGAACGGAGTCATCTCCATATCAGATAACAACAGCACAGCAGTTGGATAAAGTCAGAAATCACCTCGAT
The DNA here is from genome assembly GCA_009929095.1 of Erysipelotrichia bacterium. Lineage (GTDB taxonomy): Bacteria > Bacillota_I > Bacilli_A > Erysipelotrichales > Erysipelotrichaceae > Bulleidia. Next base: position 1,812 of record SABF01000098.1, on the reverse strand, counting down.
AAGCACTTTGTACTGAAAAATGATATAGATATTGAGGGATACGACAACTGGTTACCTATCGGAGACATCTATGGAGTAGCATTTTCCGGGAGCTTTGATGGTAAAGGACATTCAATTACCAACCTTAAAATAACAACAAGCAACGGACTTCGCACATTTGGACTTTTTGGATATGCAGTTGATGCAGAGATAAAAAATCTTAGAGTAGAGAATGCATCGGTAACACCTTCGTGGTCTTATGAACAGCAGGTGGGAATACTGGCAGGATATACTGCAAGAACAACTGTGACAGACTGCTCAACATCAGGAACAGTAAGCGGGTCAGCAACTTATATTTCTGCTTTTCATGTAGGAGGACTATTGGGACAGATAGTTGATTCGACAGTTGTTGAAAGTTGTTATTCTACGGCGGCAATTGTCGGAGAGGGCAGTGGCCTTATAGACGATATACAGCCGGGGGCATCGGTAAGAGATTGCTACTCGGCAGGATCAGTAAGTAGCGGAGGCGGATTTGCAGGAAGCATAATGGGCACGGTTGAAAATTGTTATACGATTTCTTCTGTATCCTCAGGAAACCTTTTTGCAAACTACAGCGGTGGATTGACCACCGGATGTTATTATCAAAACGCAGCGGGTGGGCCTGCTTCGGTAGGTTCCGGATCTGAATCTGGCATAAACGGAGCTGATGAAGCAGAAATGAAATCTCAGGCCACCTATTCCGGATGGAACTTTGAGGAAGTATGGGGAATGAACCCTGCTGAAAACAACGGATATCCGTTCCTCAGATGGCAGGGATATGATCATATTGCGCCTGAAACCGCAGAGCTCATTGCTCACTGGCAGTTTGATGAAGGGACAGGAGACATCGCGCATGATTCCTCAGGAAATGATAATGATGGGACAATAACAGGAGGTCTAACGCAGGACGATTACTGGGCAGATGACAGAGGCTCGAATTCAAACAGGGCATTAGCCTTATTCGAAGGACAGTGGATGGACATCCCGGATTCTGTTAAGGCTGATGAAATGTCCTTCAGCAGCTGGATATACATTACAGGAACGGATGGAAGCGCGGCACCGATATTCTCGGCCGAAAAAGGTCTGGGAGGGAATGGTTTTGCATACAGGCTTCAGATTACTCCGGACAGTCATCTCAGATTTGAAACCATTGCACCATATACTGCAGGCGGGGCAAGGGTATCCACATCTCCTGATGCTATGAATATGAATCAATGGTACCATGTTGCAGCCACATATGATGGAATAAACACTAAAATCTATATAGACGGAGAATTGGTACAGGAAGACTCACATGGTAGCTATCAGGCGATAAATACCGCCGCAGACATTCCTGTTGCAGTAGGGCATCTTCAGGGCTGGGGCGTTCAGTGGTTCACAGGATTAATAGATGATGCAAGGATTTACGATGGAGTGCTTTCTCCTCAGGAGATAAGTGACCTGGCAGAAGCTTAATCGATAATGAAGAGTCAACAGATTTGTCACGATTCATGACAAAAAATGTCATTGTCATATGCTATATGAATGAGAATTTTCTGTTGGCGGAATGATATAATCCATGCAAGAGGGGTCACAATACATTTAAAGAACTGAAGAATCATGCAGGGACGGTTTCGAAAGAACAGGGACATGATATTCTTCGTTATTGCAGAAGGCTGCAGTTTCTATTAATGAAACTGCAGCCTTCTGTTTTAATCCATATATATGTCTTTTCTGTGCCCTGTTTTGACGATCAGTATAGTTACTTTTTCGTCATTTATTTCAGCTATTAATCTGTAATCTCCGATACGGTAT
>SABF01000465.1 GCA_009929095.1 Erysipelotrichia bacterium | reverse complement strand
GAAATACCCATGGTTCCGCCTGAATATTTTAGGATTTCAGCCTGCGTCGGGCGCGGAGTGAACGTCATCTTCCATCCTCTTCCATAATAAATTGATTGGAATCGTCACCCTGAATTTCCTCTTCCGTTTTTTCTTTGAAGCTCCAATCTGTGTCATTGATTCCCGGATAGAATTCGTCTGAAGTCATTCCTTGTATGAGATTTCCTGTAAAGTATTCCGCAGCGCCTTTGTTTCTTCCAAAACGGTACGCAAGGTCTGCAAATAAATACAAGAGCCGTGATTTTTGATCTTGTCCGGATTCGGATAATTCGCTCGCATAGACCCGAACCTGTTTTCTGCAGCGGGAAAGCAATGCAAGAATTTGGCGAATCATACTCTCATTGTTGGTTTCATATTCTTTCTGGATATCCCACTGGTCACCATCCTGCCAGGATTTTGACAGGACCATATCATTGGTAATTTGTCCGTAGATGCGTTCCCACCAGCGCGGACTGCCTGCATTGAGCCAGATTTGGTAAGATACAGGACGATTCATTACTGCATAAGCGGATGCCAGTGAAATCAGAACGGAGTTCTCCGGCTGCAGGAACCAGTCTTCATAATATTGCGCTGCAATCATTCCTTCATGGACAAGGCGGAAGTAGTCTTTCCAACTGAGTAGATCGGCATCTACTTGTTCTAAAATTGTCCTGAATTTCTTTAGTGATTCGATTACCTTCTTAATTCCCAGATTCAATTCTTCGGAGCGGTCACTACTGGCAGCAAAACCTTTTTTTGTCAGAATCGTATGAAAAAAGCGCGAAAGGGATATATCCGGTGTTTCTTCAATTCTTTTGTTCGTCAGAATCCATTGACGAAACGTGTCAAACAGGAGACCGATCGATGCTGGTATTCGTTTCTGTGAATCGGATGGAATTTGTGAATAAGGTTTGATTTCATAATCCACAGCTTCCTGAACATCGTTAACGATTTCTTTAAATGCTCTGGCGACCAGTACATGGCCGCGGATGGGATCCAGTTCTGGAATAATGGTTTGCAGCATCTGCACGATATCAAGCAGACGAGGATGGATTCCCCATTCAGGATGGATCAAAGCAATCACAGTCAAAATGCTCTTTGATGCATTTTCACCGATCAACGGCCTGGATG
>SABF01000464.1 GCA_009929095.1 Erysipelotrichia bacterium | reverse complement strand
TCCTTGTTCTGGGCGACACAAACAGCTGCCTTTCTGTTATCGGGGCCAAAAGGCTACACATTCCCATTTTCCACATGGAAGCCGGCAACCGCTGCAAAGATGAATGTCTGCCTGAAGAAACGAATCGCCGCATTGTGGATATTATCAGCGATGTAAACCTGGCCTACTCAGAACATGCCAGAAGGTATCTGGCCGACTGCGGGCTGCCTAGAGAAAGGACTTATGTCACCGGATCACCAATGGCCGAAGTTCTTCATGCAAATCTTGCACAGATTGAAGCCAGCGATGTTCATCAGCGCCTTGGCCTGACGAAAGGCAGGTACATCCTGTTATCGGCCCACAGGGAAGAGAATATTGATACTGATAAAAACTTCTATTCTCTTTTCAATGCAGTCAATAAAATGGCGGAAAAATATGACATGCCGGTTCTTTACTCCTGCCACCCAAGAAGCAGAAAGCGGCTGGAAGAAACCGGCTTCAAACTGGATAAAAGGGTTATTCGGCACGAACCCATGGGATTTCATGACTATAACTGCCTGCAGATGAATGCCTTTGCTGTGGTATCTGACTCCGGCACACTTCCTGAAGAAAGCAGCTTCTTCACATCTATAGGTCATCCTTTCCCTGCTGTCTGCATCCGTACATCCACAGAGCGGCCGGAAGCCATGGAAAAAGGCTGCTTCATCCTGGCCGGAATCGATGACCACTCTCTCCTGCAGGCCGTGGACACCGCTGTGGAAATGAACAAAAACGGTGACTACGGTACTCCGGTTCCTGACTACCTGGAAGAGAACGTGTCGACCAAAGTAGTGAAAATTATCCAGAGCTATATGGAAATCGTGAATAAGATGGTGTGGAGGAAATAGCGGGAAGAAGAAAATCTCACCTTGAGTCCTCAGGATTGAGGTGAAATGAGCCACATGGCAGTTTGAAGTATCGATTTCAAGGCTCCCAAGCCCCCTCACAAATGAGCAGAATGGAGATTTACAATGAACATCCTTGTATATAGCGTAGCAGCGGAATCTGGTGGTGCATTCAGTGTGCTGATGGATTTCTATAAACAATTCCGGGAACATAAAGAAAACCACTATTACTTTCTGGTTAGCACGCCACAGCTGGAAGAACAGGACAATATCACTGTACTTCGCTATCC
>SABF01000097.1 GCA_009929095.1 Erysipelotrichia bacterium | reverse complement strand
CAAATACACTGTCCAGAACATTGCTCATAGAACTTTTATATGCACCTGCATTCATATAAGCTGCACCGCCAACTGTCGCTGGTATGCCGCTTGCAAATTCAAGTCCGGAGAGACTATTTTTCATGCATTCCATTGCAAGTGCAATAATGGAGCATCCTGCCTGAGCTATCACTGTATTTCCGCGAATGTAGAAATCAGTAAAATGCCGATCAAGGCGAATAATTACCCCTTCATAATCCAAGTCACTGCAAAGCAGATTTGATCCTTTGCCAAATACGCTGAAAGGAAGTCCCTGGTTGGTGACTAATGTGATAATGGCATCAAGTGCCACAGTATTTTTAGGATAGCAGACATAATGTGCTCTGCCGCCAATCCTCAGTGTTGTCATTTTGGATAATGGTACCCACGTTTCGGTCAGTGCCAGCTTTGACAATTCATTTTCCATTTGATCCATGATTCAAAATCTCCTCTATCCAGTCAATCATCTGCCAGCCTGCGTCCGGGCATCCGAGTGACTTTGCGTTATTCTTGATTGTGTTCAATTTCTGTTTATCATGCATTAATTCATTCACTGTATCAGCAAGCTTTTGGGGTGTTAAATCTTTTTCTTCAATCATCCTTGCCGCATTATGACTGACAAGTTCAAGAGCATTATATACCTGATGATTATTTGGTACAAAAGGACTTGGGATGAGAACAGAGCAGGCACCAACCGCAGCAATTTCAGACAGTGTCGTTGCACCCGCTCTTGTTACGCTAACATCAGCCTGAAGAAGACACTGTATTCCGTTGACATAAGGCACAATATGTACCTGACTGTCATTTGCTGTATGAAACTTATAATCGTTATCCTTGCCTGCCGCAATCAGAAGCTGATAATCACGATCAAAAAGACTGCATGCTTCATCAATCACTCCAGATACACTGGAAGATCCAAGAGATCCCATCATAAAGACTGCAAATGGTTTATCCGGATCAATCCCATATGCTTTGACAGCATCTTTATCTGGGCTGGTCATTGATGCAAGGGTAGCCTCAGGATTGCCTAGTACGCGAGTATTCTTTTCACCTAACTGCCTGAGATTTCCCTCATAGCTTCCCACTGCAGCATCCGCAAATCCAGCCAGCATTTTATTTGCTTTGCCGGCTGTTGAATTCTGTTCATGAATCATCGTCGGGATGTGCATTGAGTGAGCAGCCATAATCAGCGGCACACTGATATAATTTCCAAAGCCGACACAGATATCAGGTTTCTCCTTCGCTAGAAGGATACGGCACTGCTTCTGTGCTTTATATAGCGATAATGCGGATTCAACTTTTGCTCTGAAGCCTCCGTTCATACCAGTCATTTCCATACCGATGAATGGATATCCCCTTTTGGCGATGATATCTGCTTCCATTCTCATGCTGGAACCAACAAAAAGTATTGTTACTTCAGGATATTTCTGCTTCAGCAGTTCTGCCAGTGCCAGCGCCGGATAAATGTGTCCGCCGGTGCCGCCTGTTGCAATCATAATTTTTTTCATATCCTGGTAATTTTAACATATTAGCAGCATGGCAAACAAAAGACCGAATGATTGCTCATACGGTCTCCTTATGGTTCTGAATCATCTGCTGTATGCTGCTCCATAGTTCTTCGATTCCTTCTTTCTTCAAAGAAGAACATGGAACAGTGCTGTGACTGCTGATATGGAGTGCCTCAGATATTCTTTTCAGAGATCGCTGCTGCTCACTTCGACTTATTTTATCTGACTTTACACATGCTGCAATAACAGGCAGATGTGATTCACGGGCATACTCTACCATCGTAAGATCATCGTCATTGGGAATTCTTCTGATATCAAGCACCAGTATCATTCCTCGCAGACTGCTTCTATTCTCGAAATATGGATCCAGAAGATCTGCGAATGATACTGCCGCAGAAGTTCCGCCTTTTGCATATCCATATCCCGGAGCGTCACAGAAAATGATTTTATGATCTACTTCAAAGAAGTTCAGTAGTTTGGTCTTTCCCGGTGTCTTGCCAACATAAGCCGCATTGCTGCGATTGGTCAGTGCATTGATAAGACTGCTCTTCCCGGCATTCGAGCGACCGGCAAAGATTACTTCAGGAAGCTCACTTTCCGGCCACTGCTGCATTCCTGCAGCACTGGTCAAAAATGTGATGTCATGATACTGCATCCTAGTGTATCAGTGCTTCCTTAAGCACTTGAGTCATATTTTCTACTGGCATGAATTTCATTGAATCCTTTACAGCATCAGGTACATCATCAAGGTCTCTCAGATTAGCTTTGGGTATCAGAATTTCCTTGATACCAGCCCGATGTGCCGCGAGAGATTTTTCACGCAGTCCGCCGATTGGCAGAACATTTCCACGCAGTGTTACTTCACCAGTCATTGCAAGATAGGAATGCACCGGAGTATTGCTCAATGCAGATACCAGTGCCGTAGTCAGCGTAACACCGGCAGAAGGACCGTCTTTTGGCACTGCTCCTTCCGGCACATGAATATGAATATCATGACTGTCAAAGAATTTTGGATCAATACTCAGTTCTTCAGCATGAGCCTTGATATAGTCTAACGAAATCTCTGCTGATTCCTTCATAACATCACCAAGTTTTCCAGTAAGAATCAGGCGTCCCTTTCCCTCAAAGTAATTCACTTCAATGGAAAGCACATCGCCGCCAAACTCAGTATAGGCAAGCCCGGTCACAACTCCGATCTGATTGGATTTCTCCTTAACGCCATATTCAAACATTTCCTTGCCAAGCCACTGATTGATCAGTTTTTCTGTTATAGTGACAGATTTTCTTCCGTCGTTCAGGATCGAAAGCACGGTCTTTCGGCATAATGAGGCAATCAGACGTTCCAACTGACGCACTCCAGCTTCTCTAGTGTAGTGACGAATCAGATATAGAATTTCCTTTTCCTTCAGATGAAACTGGCTTTCCTTCAGCCCGTTATTCTTCAGCTGTTTCGAAATCAGATGTTCCTCGGCAATATGAACCTTATCTATCTCGGTATAGGAAGGAAGTTCTATGATCTCGAGTCTGTCCTGCAGCGGTGCCGGAATATTCTCCAGGTAGTTGGCAGTTGCTATAAACATAACTTTAGACAGATCATATGGCTCTTCCAGGTAATGATCACTGAAGAATTCATTCTGTTCCGGATCAAGTACCTCAAGAAGCGCTGAGGAAGGATCACCCTTGTAATCGGCACCCATCTTGTCAATCTCGTCAATCAGGAATACCGGATTGATTACTTCAGCTTTCTTCATTCCCTGAATAACTCGACCTGGGAGTGATCCCAGATATGTTCTTCTATGGCCGCGGATTTCGGCTTCATCCCTGACTCCGCCAAGTGACATTTTTACAAATTTGCGATCCAGTGCACGTGAAATCGATTTGGCAAGAGAAGTCTTTCCAACACCCGGAGGACCTACGAGGCAGAGAATCGGACTGTTGAGAGAGCCAGTCATTTCCTTTACAGCCAGATACTCCATGATTCTCTCTTTTACTTTTTTCAAACCATAATGATCCTCATCAAGAATTGCACGAACAGCTTTCAGATCATCATTATCACTGGTCTCCTGCCACCAGGGGACTTTTAAGAGCCAGTCTAGATATGAACGTTCAACTGACGCTTCACCGCTTCCCTGCGGAAGCATTTCATATCTCTGAAGTTCTTCCTTAGCCTTATCCTTGACATGCTGAGGATATGGATTCTGCTCAATCATTTCACGCATCTTTTCGATGTCATCAGAACCGCCGGTACTGTCGCCAAGCTCTTCCTTGATTGCCTTGAGCTTCTCGCGCAGATAGTACTCCTTCTGTCCGTCATCGATCTGCTCTTTTACCTTGTCATTGATTGATGCTTCAATCTGACTGAACTTCTGCTGCTTCTTGAGTTCGGCAATAATCTGAAGCATGCGATCATTCACGTCCGCAGTTTCAAGAAGTTTCTGCTTAATCGGTGTCTCAAGCGGAAAATACTGGGCAAACTGGTCAGTCAGCGTAATAGCACTGACTCCATTGGTCAGCTGTGTAACAACATCAGCCGGAAATGCTGAAGTCAGATTGCCGACATTTTCAAACTCACTTATGATCTTTTTCACCAGGGCCGTTTCTTCCATCTGGTTCCCCTGGATATCCTTTACCGGTTCTACAGTGGCCATAACCAAATCATTGCCATTTTCAAGATTGACAAGTTTTGCCCGTTTCATACCCGTAAATGTAACCCGCATGAATCCTTCCTTGCGGCGGACAATCTTTATTTTTGAAAGTGTGCCAACTCGATAAATATTTTCTTCGGCCGGATCATCTACCATGATATCGTTCTGACATACAATCCAAACCATCGAATCATAAGAAGCACTTGCTTCATTCACTGCATTTGTAGATTTATCCCGACCGACTTCAATCATGACATCCTGGCCAGGGAATACAACAATACCGCGAGTGCACACAACTGGTACACGTACGCTAATTTCTTTACTCATCTGCTACCTCCTCCTGGTTTTCAAATATCTGAACCCTTGGGATAAAATAAGACGCCAAGCGTCTTATTTTGATGTTCTGGTAATGTTACTTGCTGTTGGAATCATCGGCAGCTACTTTTTCTTCCGGCTTCTCTTCTGCTTCAGCCTTGGCTGCCTGCTCTTCCTTCCTGCTCATTTCCTCTGCCTTCAGGGCATTCTCGTTTTTCTTAGCATTGTTCTTGATCAGATCATACGCAAGCTGGCTGCTGAGATCCTTTTTCAGCATTGCCGGATCGATCAGAGACTTCACTTTATCGATTTCCATCTTATACTGATCGGCAATTGTCTTGAATTCCTTCTCAATATCTTCAGCTTTCGGCTCTAGTTTTTCTGCTTCAGCAATCTTCTGCAGAACAAGGCGCACCTTTACATTCTTCGCTGCCTGTTCTTTATAGGAAGACTGCAGATCTTCTGCCTTCTGTCCCATCATGGAAAGATACTGCTTCAGGTTCATGCCATACTGCTGAATACGCTGATTCAGCTGGCCGATCAGCTGATTGACTTCATCTTCAACCATGATATCTGGAATTTCAACTTTTGCATTTTCAGCAACCTTTTCAATGATTGCATCATCAGCTTTGCCAACAGCAGTATCCTTCTTGCCAGACTCAAGTCTCGTTTTGACAAGTTTCTTAAGATCTTCTGCGGTCTCAACACCAGGTGCATTGACATCTTTTGCAAAGTCATCTGTGAGTTCAGGAAGTACCTTTGTCTTCACTTCATTAACCACAACTTTAAATACTACCGGAGCGCCCTTCAGGCTTTCCTCATGGTAATCCTCAGGGAATGTAACATTGATGTCTTTCTCATCACCGGCCTTAGTACCGATCAGCTGATCTTCGAAACCCGGGATAAATGAATTTGATCCAAGTTCAAGGTTGTAGTTGTCAGCCTTGCCGCCATCAAATGGAACTCCATCTTTGAAACCTTCATAGTTAATGTTGACTGTATCGCCTTTATCAGCTGCATCTGCCTTAACTTCCAGATCTGCATAGTTTTCACGCATACGATTCAGTTCTGCAGTAAGCTCTTCTTCGCTGACTGCAATGTCATCCAGATTGTACTCAAGTCCTTTGTAGTCACCAAGCGTAACTTCCGGGCTGACAGCAAATTTAAAGACAACAACTGCCTTTTCCTCATCTACCGATTTGATATCGAGAGTTGGCTGGCTGATCGGATTAAGATCCTTCTCTTCCAGTGCTTTGCGCAGCCAGTCATTGGCATTATCCTGTACTGCTTCAACTTCAACTTCCTGGTGTGAAATCTGCTTCTCGAGAATTGCCTTTGGAGCCTTTCCCTTGCGGAATCCAGGCAGCGAAATCTTACCGCTCAATTTATTGAATGCTTTGTCACAGTCCTTTTTCCATTCATCACCGTCGATTGTGACAGTCAGCTCACCAGTTGATTTTTCTTTCAGTTCCCATTCAGACATTTTAAATAAAGCTCCTTTCAGCTTTTCGAATTTCCTGATAAGTATATCAAATAAAACGCATCGTTTCCACTGATTTGCCGCTTTGACATAAGTTGGATTCGAGTTTTATCTGATGCACGTAGATATATTACTTCCAAGTGTTAGCACTGTCAATAGTTGAGTGCTAATT
>SABF01000463.1 GCA_009929095.1 Erysipelotrichia bacterium | reverse complement strand
ACAGAATGCAATATGCGCCAGTACCATGGTCGTGAAACCAGTCTGAATGCGCAGTGAGGTAAAGAACAGCATAAATCCAATGGCAGTAACAATATCCGGATTCAGCATTGGCAGATTATTGATCTGCAGAATTGCTTCTCTGACCACTTTGCGGGATTTTGAGAGACCAATTGCAGTAATAGTGCCGACAATCGTTGATACTGCCGTTGCAATGACTGCACAGGCCACGGTATAGCCAATTGCTTCCATGATTGAGCGGGTGGCAAACATCTTGGAATACCATTTCATTGAGAAGCCGGTAAAGTTTGTCAGAGATTTGGAACTGTTGAAACTGAAGAATACTACATAGATAATTGGCAGATAGAAGAATCCAATCATCATTCCAAAGAAGATGCGGTCACGCAGTTTTGTCTTATGTTCCATCAGTCTGTCTCCGCCTCCTTTGGTTCTTTATCGAGTTTGCGAGTGACATACATGGATATCAGGATAATCACTGCCATAATCAGACTGATAGCAGATCCAAAATTCCAGTCACCGGTAGATATAAAGTAATCCTCAATCAGGTTTCCAATCAGTACATACTGACCGCCGCCAAGCAGTTTAGGGATAAAGAAGGAACTGACTGCCGGTAGGAAGACGAGCGTAATGCCAGATACCACACCGGATAGTGACAGCGGAAGAATCACCTTTCTGAAGGTCTGACTGTCATTGGCTCCAAGATCATTGGCAGCTACAATCAGTGCTGGATCTATCTTGGACAGTGAAGTATAAATTTCTAATATCATGAATGGCAGAAAGTTATAGACCATGCCTATATATACTTTCAGTTCAGCCGAGATATCGAAATAGGAGAGTATGCCAAGCCAGGCATAAGTACGAACCAGCATGTTGATCCACATCGGAAGTGTGATCAGAAGAATCATGACTGCCTGATTATTCGGCTTTGATCTGGCAATGACATAAGCGCAGGGATAGCCGAGACCAATGCAGATCAGAGTAGTGATGAATGCCATCTTCAAGCTTCGCCATAAAACGTTGGGAAAGACTGAGTCCTGAAAGAATCTCAGAAAGTTCGCAAAGGTAAACTGGAAGGTCAGCAGTCCGTTTCCCCGTACCGTAAAGGCATACAGTACAATCATCAGCATCGGTACAACAATCATG
>SABF01000096.1 GCA_009929095.1 Erysipelotrichia bacterium | reverse complement strand
CTGATCAGTTCTGTCACTTCCAGCACCGCTGGAGTAATTTGATCCATAAGTTCCATTATCCGTTTATTTGTTCCACAGACAAACACCTTTTGGACCTTGCTGTCATCAATGTTTTGACCTCGTTTGGCATGAAATCCAATTCCTGAGCCAACTGCTATGACTTCTCCTTTTACTGAATCATCTGCCATTACGACATTATTATTTAATACCTGAATAATTATCATGAATTATACGCGAGTCAGCTGTAGTAACGGTTTCCCAGCGCTAGCCTTATCTCCTTTCGGAATTCTAATCGTGTAATCCGATGAATTTTCAATCACAATCATCGTAGTTGGATCATATTTACTAGATATCAATTCCAAATCAATGAGAATCAGCAACTGGCCGGCATATACATTATCACCCTGCTTCACCAGAGCCTCGAATCCCTTTCCATTCAGTTCTACTGTGTCAATTCCAATGTGGATAATGACTATCTCTCCATTGTCACCCTCAATACCAATTGCATGCTTCGTAGGAAACAAAACTGTGACAATTCCGTTAACTGGCGAATATACTTCGCCAGATGTTGGCTTAACTGCAATTCCATCTCCCAGCATCTTGTTTGAAAACACAATATCATTCACTTTTTCAAGTGGTACTATATCTCCATCTACTGGTGAATAGATCAAATTTTCATCGATCGACTCAATAGATATACCTAGTCCTTTTTTCTTGAATAGTGACATATGTCCCTCCAACATAATAAAACCAAAACAAAGATTTCCTTCATTTTGGTTTAGCCTGCATAACCAGTAACATCCCTTTATTAACTTTTCTAGACTAAAATTAGCACGAGATAATACAGCTGTCAACAACAATGTGCACTTAGATCGTGTAAATTCGTTGCGGAATGCAAAAGAGAAATATCCTTTACAATTAGCTTACCCAGAACAAAAGTCAAAAATTATTACATTAATCTCCTGCAATGATTATACACGCGCCATGTATCATGCCTATATAACAATACTTGAGAAGGAGTGTGTCAAGCGTCTTATGCAGCTTCTATCTTTAGTATTATTGCGCTGTTCAAATAACTTCTGCAGATCATAGGGATATTTACTGAATCCCTTCATCTACCTGAGTTTGAGCTGTTTGCTGTAATCACTGGTATACAGACTTCTCTGCACTCTGCAGAGAAGTCATAGAAGCTGAAAAGAAACGGATTATTCCGGATGACATCCACCGCTTTTGGATACTTCTCAATAAAACTGCTCAACTGCTTCTTCCTTTGAGGAAGATCCATAGATCTTTTTGGCCTCACCCAGCATGACTGATACTGTGCTTTAGGGAACTCTTCCAGAAACATATTCCGTGTTCATTAAGACCATTTGACACTAACAGCAGAACTTCCTTTACGCCTCTCTCTTTTATGCCCTTAAGAATCTCTCTATAGTTCTCACAGGCCTCGCTTTAAAAAGGCGATGCTTAAGAATTTCTTTGTGTCCGTCTGCACTGATTCCCATTAGAATGTGCATCGCCTATTTGGCTACAAAGCCCCGTCTGACGTTGATATAAATCTCATTTCCATAGATCACGGAATAGTGGAAACTCAGTGCTCTTCTGTGGCTTCTGTCATGTTCAAGATCGTTACAGGTGTATATCTGAATCACCATCTCTTCCAGATTTCCGTCATTTCGGCTCTATCTAGGGCCGTGTGCTGCTGGGAATCTCCATTACGGTCTCCCGGGTCATCAATAGATATCTTCCCGAAGCGGGTTACCATTTTCCGAGAATAGGATTCTTTTTTTGAATTACCTGAATGATATCCGTCAATATACCATTTCTCATAATCCAGGAAAGATGTAAGTTCGCTTTGAAGAAGCTCACTGATAGCGTGTTCAAGTTATTTCCTCATCAATTCATTCCAGGCATCGGATAGATTGGCGCCTTATGATACTGCTTCAATCAATTCTTTGTTAATATCCGGCCGGGGAGATCTCGTATATAAAGTGTCGTGACTTTATTCTAAAGATAGATTTCTCTTTTCATTGGTGTACATTTACTCAAGATTTTTTAAACACTCGACAGTATAACTCAATCCAACTCATGTGATCGATATATTGAAACAACACATTTATACAGTTATTACTCACAAGTTGATCAATCATTTTATATCGTATCATTTCACACAAATCTAACCGTCATATCTTTCGTATAAACATATTTAATTTTAAATAGGCTTCCTTTTTACTTATTGACAGCTTTACTGATGAAACAGTATTCACGTGAGAGTGCTTTGTTATCCTAAAACAGTCAATATTTTATAAGTAATAGCACCCAGTTATCTTGCTTGCAGTAACAGATTACCATTAATCATGTACAAAAATACGTACTTCAACGTTATTTGTCGATGATTTTTCACAAGCAAAAGATACGGCTATAGTTGTTCGCAATCATTAAGACAGTGGAAGACTATCTTCATCAATATTTCCGCTGCTTAATCAATTTAAGAACAGTCAAAGACGGGATTATATTTTCCATTTCTACTGTTCGAAGGTAAACATAGTATTTTCTCGTGTCATCTAGTATTATGCCGACATAAGTACCATATCTATCATATTTGTCATACGTAAAAAAGTGACCCTCACCAAACTCCAATGTGGAGTCAAGCAAAGGTCGTAAAGCATTAGAATTCACTTGGTATCTTAAGTGAACACTGAATCACATCCGTAACTGAATATGCATTAATAAGTATAAACATTCGGAAATGGGCTGCAGTGAATAGAATTCACCAATGAAGCAATTCTTCAACTAAGAATCTTTACTCATCTTCTTCTGAATAGGATTGCACTTCTGCATTATTCATGCAGACAACTCCCTCTCGACCGCAGTCAGCCAGTTTCATTATCTCTTCATCTGAAGCATCGTCCGGCAGACAGGAACCCTGTATCAGCATTGGCAGATTCATTCCGGCAAAGATAAATGTATTAGCTCTGGAAAGCTTGGGATATACAAGCTGATTCACACTGCCACACAGAATATCTGTATAGATCAGGACCTGATCTTCTTCATTGATGGATGACCAGAAACAATTTAATTCTTCTGTCGGATTGCAGTTGTCAGCATAGGCACTGATGGCATAATAGTTCTTGTTTTCTCCAATGAACATTGTCAGGGTATCCAGCATCCCTTTTGCCAAATTTCCATGAGAAATAATCAGATGTTTTCTCATACTGTTGAATACCTCCATTCTTATCCTAGTATGTTTTAACCATTTGGATTTTGATATGTTTTAATTGATGCAATTTGTAAGAAAGTGAAATGCATCCCCTGACTGAACAAAGTATACAGGTAAATCACCCGTTACATTTGGAAGCCACTTAGCCATGTACTTCATTCCTGGTTCTTCAAGATTGAAATGCCCTATGGTAATGATTGCCCGCGGCATTCCTAAATAAGCACTGTCCCTGAAATACTCCTGGGTAGTGAAATCTGTCATTTCCATTGTAATCAGACAGTCAATATCATCTGCTTCTGCCGCTGCAGTTTCATTATTATCCAGCTCTCCAATCAGATGCATTGGAATTCTTGCCTTATGAACAATCGCATCCGGATCGCCGATAATTCTAGTTCCATTAAGATTCATCTTTTCTATCATCTCTGACGCAATATTCTTTGCTGCAATACCAGGAAATACCAATGTCCTAGGATTGCGGATATCATCACCTGTGACATAAGCCTGCCAGTCAAGTTCCTGAATCAGTCCATAAAAGATGCCATCTGCATAGCTGCCATCATCCAGCGGAATTCCGGCATGAATGTAATCATGGTCTCTCCATACAGTAATTCCCGTTTCATCCAGCAGTTTCTTCTTTGCCTGAAACACTTTGTTGTCTTTCAGCCATTCAGTATGATCGCCATGATTCCAGAATAATGCTTCGTGAGAAATAATCAGATTGCATCCTAGGCGCTTCGCTTCCTGAATCACTCTGGCACTTGCAAAGCATGTTGTTACAATTCCGGTGCATTCTTTATCAACAGAACCATAGAGAATTTTATCTCTTGTGGTATTCTCATCTATCTGGTTCCCATGAAATGAATTGTTATGATACTCAAATTTCAATTTTCTGATAATATCATCGATTCTCATGTCCTAATTTCTCCATTCTTAATGATGCAGAATCTCTATACTGAACCGCCATTTTTGTGTTGCCCATATTTTGATACATCAGCGATATCAGCATTTCATTTTCTATTTTTTGATGATCAGGAAGCTTTTCTGTTTCATCAATCACTTCCTGCAAATATTGATGCCCGCCTTCTACAACTGCATCCATCGTCCATTTTGCGCTTTGTTTCATTGCCCGGCTGCCAAATTGGTTAATTTTTCGCTGATAAATCTCAGCATTTTCTTTGTCTTCAATTGAAACGTAGTAATTAAAAGCACGTAATAATATGTAATTTTTCTGATTATCTTTGAGTCTGGCTATATTTACTCTGCATAATAAATCTGTAACACTCTTCCTGTCCTGTCTGAGAATATAGCTGTTCAGCTGCAGGCAGAGCATGTTGAAGGGATTAATGAACAGTCTTGCCGGCATTTTATTAGAGCAGTGATCAAAGGCTTCATAATCTCCGCTGGCAAGATATGCAGAAAGTTTTGACGGCTGTGTATTTCGGAAATATTGGATTGCCACAAACATGATTGCAAATAGAACCAAAATAACAATTGCTGCAGTTTTCATGAATACCATCCATTCTTTTGCAGAAATACAACTTATGCCTTTAATACTCTGCGGCAATACAGGATGAACTGAGAAAGGGGATGCATCTGCATCCCCTTATTAGCTAACAAATCAGCCAAGGAAGCCAATTGCTCCAAGTACTACAGCAACTACGATGACAATCCAGATCAGCCATGAAGACTTGACGCCTTTGCGTCCCAATGCCCAATACAGGATACCTACAGTAACAACATTTCCAAAATAAGGAATGATTGCATTCAGAAGATCATTCAGATTCTGCGTCAGATCTCCAACCGTCCATGTTGCAGCAAAATTAACTTTCACTGTGGAGGCAACCATTGCACCCATAATCATGATACCCAGAATAGAACATACTTCTGTCAGATTTCTGAGAGATGCTGCTTTTTCAGTAATGAAGGAAACGCCCTTTTCATATACAGGATAAGAAAGGAACCAGAATACGAGCCACAGAGCAAAGTTGATAGCAAGTGCCAGGAACATTCCTACAAGGCTTCCCTGCTGTGCCTGATAACCTGCGATTGCTCCAGTTACAGTCGGAAGAAGAACCCATACAATTGCATCGCCAAGTCCTGCCAGAGGACCCATCAGAGAGGTTCTAAGATCAATTGCCGTCTCGGTTGCAGTAGGATTCTTTGTGGATTCTACAGCAAGGTTTGACATCAGAATCAGCTGACCAAACCAAGGGTGGCAGTTATAGAACTTGAAATAGTCTCTGTACTTTTCTGCGAGGATTTCATCATCACCATAAATCTTCTTCATGGCTGGGTGCATGGACCAGACCCAAGGTCCGGACTGCATTGTTTCATAGTTAAAGCATGTCTGACGCGAAAGGACATAACGCAGAAGAACCTGCTTCAAATCTTTCTTATCAAGAATAACAGTCTTTTCAACTGCAGTAGCTTTTTCAACTGACTCACTCATCTTCGTTATCTCCTCCCATTGTTACAGCAGACGCAGAACGCTTATCCTGTTCTTCCTTATTTGCAAATATGAATGCACAGAATACAATTCCAAGCATTGCAATTGCAAGAACGCTGAGGTTCAGATATGCAGCAAGAACAAATCCAAACAGAATGAAGTATCCATATTTCTTCATCGGAAGCTGATGCAGAAGGATTGCAAATCCGAGTGCTGGGAGCATGCCGGAAGCTACAGTCAATCCGGTATTCAGCCAAGCCGGAATTGCATTGATGACTTGCGCCTTTGTTTCCAACGAAACATGACTGTAGTGCTGAGTCATGAGCGGCGTGGCATGTCCAACAGCAGCTTGGATAGCTAATTTGGCAACTATCCCATTCTTATGGAACTTGAAACCCGTTTGAGCTTCGCGTTTGACAATTAATCAGTTTTGTGTATTGCTTAACGGGAATTGGTCAGATTCCGCATGCTGCTCGATTTCTTGACAAACTTGAGATT
>SABF01000095.1 GCA_009929095.1 Erysipelotrichia bacterium | reverse complement strand
AAACTGATGTAGATGAAATCAAGAAAATCATTGAAGACTTGTTGGACAAGTCAAGAAAGGAAATGAAATAACATGGATGATTGGAACAAGACACTGAAGGATCTCAATGACGGCTTAAATTCAATGGTAGACAAGACAGCAAAGTTTATTGACTCCAGCACCAAGGACTTCAGCGGCACAATGGAGAAGGAGCGCAGAAAGATGGAACTCCGCTCTCAGATTGGTCAGCATCAGCGGGCTGTTCAGAAGGCCTACGAACGGATTGGCGAGGCTTATACAGCAGGGGAGAATATGAAGACCATGCAGGATGTCATAGATCTTGTCAATTCTAACAATAAGCTCATCAAGCTGCTCAACGATCAGTTAACTGCATTGGAAAGCGAATAAATGCAAAGCCGGGATCTTAATGATCCTGGCTTTTTTTCCTGTGCCGGCAATGATAGGATAAATGCATGGAAACGGTACTGATAACAGGCGGATCAGAAGGAATCGGATATGAACTGGCCAGATGCTACGCAAGGGCCGGTTTTCATGTGATTCTGGCTGCTCGAACAAAGGATAAGCTGGTGCATGCCTGCCGGCGGCTTGAAAAGGAATTCAAAGTTCAGACGGATAATGTGTGCTGTGACCTGTCCCTGCCTGGCAGCGCACTGCAGCTGTATCAGAATGTGAAGCAGAGAGCAGAAGTGAATGTACTGATTAACAATGCCGGATTTGGATCGGCTGGATATGCGGAAGAGATTTCCATTGAACGTGATGAGGCAATGATTCAGCTGAATGATGCGTCTATGGTAACGCTTTCCAAACTGTTTGCCAGAGATATGAAGAAACAAGGATCTGGTACAATCATCAACATCGGCTCTACCGGAGCATTTCAGCCAGGTCCTTATATCGCTGGATATTATGCCTCAAAGTCATTTACCGTCAGTTACAGCCGGGCGCTTGCCCGGGAATT
Organism: Erysipelotrichia bacterium; assembly: GCA_009929095.1. Lineage (GTDB taxonomy): Bacteria > Bacillota_I > Bacilli_A > Erysipelotrichales > Erysipelotrichaceae > Bulleidia. The sequence continues at coordinate 5,252 of SABF01000095.1, read as the reverse complement.
GAAAGATACGGGCATAAAAGTATTATGCCCATGTCCAGGACCTGTGAATACAGCATTCTATGCTAAGTCCAATGGCATCAGACCATCTGGGGCAGCAAGTGCTGAAGAAACGGCCAGATGGATCTATATCCATCGCAGCAGTTCTAAAACAGTGCTGATCCAGGGAGCTGTTAATCATCTGGCAATGCTTGTACCATCCGAAATACGGATGAGGATTGTTGAATCAATGAAACTGAAAAACATGGAGAAGAAAAAATGAATCAGCTGAATTGGAAACTTCGCGATGTATGCATGACCATCCTTGGATCAGCTTTATTTGCTATTTCCGTCAATCTGTTTCTTCAGCCGCTGAAACTGTATGCCGGCGGCTTTGTTGGATTTTCTCAGATGCTCAGAACACTGTTTTTTTCTGGTCTGAGGGGAATGGATATTGCCGGCATTATAAACTTCTGCCTGAACATACCGCTGTTTGTTCTTGCTTATAAATCAATGAAGAAGCGGATGTTCTTTGGGACATTGCTGTCACTGGCAGTGCAGACAATTCTGATGACATTGATTCGCATTCCTTCTGCTCCGCTGATGGATGATAAATTAGCCGGAATTATCGTATCCGGTGTTGCCGGCGGGGTTGGCTGCGGCATTGTGCTGACCTCAGGGGCCAGTGCCGGCGGATTGGATCTGCTGGGAGTCTATCTCGCCCAGAAAAAAAAGGAATTCAGTGTTGGCAGACTGAACCTCGGGTTTAATATGCTGCTCTATACTGTATGTGCAGTAATCTTTGATATGCAGACGGCACTTTATTCCGTTATCTGGATTGCGTTATTCTCCATTACGATTGATCGTTTCCATTATCAGAATATTGAGGTGGAACTAATGATCTTTACCCATGATGCGGAAGTAAAGGAAAAGATTATGAAGAAGTATATCCGCGGGGTGACCTGCTGGAAAGGCGAGGGTGCATATACCAGAAAGGATACCGAGATACTGATTACCGTTGTGGCTAAATCAGAAGTTGGTCAGGTAAAAAAGGACATTCTGGAAATGGATCCTCAAGCATTCATCATTGAGGATGATACCGTAAAAGTCACCGGCGGCTATCAGAAGCGGCTGATATAAACGGCTGATTCTCCGCATTCCTGCAGAAAATCAGCGTTCATTTCTTTTTTTGATGCCCTGACTGCCAGGAATAGATGCAGCCGCAGTAGTCCTGCCGGTATAGATGATGGATTTTTGAGAGATCATCCTTTCGCTGCTGACCATTTGCTTTCTTGAAATCAGAATAGAAATATGCAACTGCAGGATACTTTCTGGAAAGAGATCTTCCGATCTCATTCATTTTCTGACTGTCTTTCTGCCGTGAAATGGACATCACAGTTGTAAAGTAATCAAAGCAGTGTTCTGAAGCATATGCATATGCCTGATTCATACGCAGAGCATAACAGTAGAAGCAGCGCCCGAATCCTTCCGGATCATCTTTCATCGGTGCAAGTTTTGCAGTATATGCATCATTGTCATATGGCGTGACAATCAATTGGATGGATTGATCTGGATCTATTTCAGAAAGATACCGCTTCAATTCACTGAGCCGACGCGTGTACTCTGCTTTCGGATAGATATTGGAATTATTAAAATAGACTGTAATATCAAAGATTGATGAAAGAAATTCTAAAGGCCAGCTTGCACATACTGCGCAGCATGCATGCAGCAAAAGCCTTGGCTTATGATCGGGATATTTTTCCTTGATCTCTTTGACCGTTTTCAGAGATTCCAGATAATAGTTTGTATGATAGGCCTTCTGTCTCAAAGAAATGCAGCGGGCAACGTCTTCTTTATTCATTAGTGATAAACATGCAGTCGCCAAATGAGAAGAAGCGATACTTCTGGCTGACAGCTTCCCTATATGCCTTAAAGGTCAGATCATATCCGGCAAAAGAGCAGATCATCATGATCAATGTGGACTTTGGCAGATGAAAATTTGTCAGCATGCAGTCGATGGTATGCCACTCATAGCCTGGATAGATAAACAGTGCGGTATCGCCAGAGCATTTTTCAAATCTGTCAAAGCGGTTCCAGACTGATTCCAGAGTTCGAACAGAAGTGGTGCCAACTGCAATAATGCGTCTTCCTTCTGCTTTTGCTTTGTTCAGTGCATCTGCAGTCTCTTTGGACATGTGATATATCTCTGAATGCATAACATGATCTTCGACCATTTCAGTATCCATCGGTCGGAATGTACCAAGTCCCACGTGCAGTGTGACATCCAGGATTTCAACTCCTTTCGCTTTCAGTTTCTCAAAAGTTTCAGGGGTAAAGTGCAGCCCGGCAGTAGGAGCTGCCGCAGAGCCTTCAACTTTGGAATAGACAGTCTGATAGCGCTCTTTATCGTTCAGTTTTTCTTTGATATAGGGCGGCAGGGGAACCTCGCCAAGCTGATCCAGTATTTCATTGAAGATGCCTTCATAGAGCATCTTCATTTTTCTCAGGCCTTTATCTTCAATGCCAACACACTGTGCTCTCAGCCGACCGTCATGAAACGAAATGACACTGCCGATTTTAACAGCGTGGGCATTGCCGGCCAGACATTCCCATATATCGTTTTCTTCCTGCCTCAGCAGCAGCAGTTCCACATGAGCACCGGTTTCTTCCTTGGTGCCGATAAGTCTTGCTGGAATGACGCGGGTATTGTTGCGCACCAGCACATCGCCGGCATGAAAATAATCTGTGATATCGTAGAAATGCTTATGTTCCAGTTCGCATGTATGCTTATGCACCACCAGCATACGCGAAGCAGTTCTGTCTTTCAGAGGCGTCTGCGCAATCAGTTCCTGGGGAAGCTCATAATCAAAGTCACTTGTTTTCCATTCTTTTTCGATCATATCTATCAGCTATCCGCAATTTTATTCAGCGGATTGTTCCTTTCAGCATTACCTATCTTAATGGCAAAGCATTTCATCTGCAACCTCAGAAAATTGTCTTGCAGGAGATCACCTGGCCAATAATTCTTACTGGAATGGATCAAACTTCTCTGCCAGTGAAATAACGATTTTTCACATCCGGGTTGGCGGCTTCCAGAATCATCATGGATTCCTTATAGATCACTCGCTTAACGGTGACCTCTTCACCAACCAGAATAACTCCGATCTTTCCGCTTTCAATCGTATCGGTCTGTCGTACCAGAACCAGAGAACCATCCATGATTCCATCGCCGACCATGGAGTCACCGGTGACCTTCAGATAGTAATCACCGCGGCGGCAGTCCTGCAGAGATGCTTCTTCTTCACCAAGATAATTTTCTTCTGCAAAGAGATCATATCCGGCTTTGACATAGCCAAGCACCGGCAGTTTTACAACGATATCCATGCCTTTTAACACAGGGCTGATATTATAGCCCAGCATTTTGCTGAGACGGGCAGCAGTATCTTCTGATACCCGGTGAATATCGCCGCTGGACCAGCGCGCTGCCGTAGAGCGGCTGACTCCGGTACGACGGGCAATTTCACTGTCACTTACTCCGGTCTTATCTTTGTATTCCTGAATGACATCTTTTAGTTCCATAGCTTACTCCTGATTCTTATTTTATATTATAATGCGACATTATACAAATTGTGCACAAAATATGTTGCGCATAATGTTGTTATGCGCAACAATTATGAATATAATAAGTCGGGAAAGAGAGGCGGCACATGCAGAACAGAGTGATTTTTCACATCGATATTAATCATTGTTATGCGCAGATTGAAGAAATGAAATATCCTGGTCTGCGCGATGTGCCCATGGCAGTTGGCGGTCATGAAGAAAAGCGCCAGGGAATCATTCTGGCCAAGAATGATCTGGCTAAAAAGGCAGGTGTCATAACAGGGGAAAGTCTCAGAGAGGCAAGGCAGGCCTGTGAAGATCTTCTGATCCTTCCGCCTGCTTATGACGACTATATCTTTTATACGCAGGCCGTGAAATCAATCTACAGAGAATATACCAGTCATGTGGAATCTTTTGGTTTGGATGAGGCCTGGCTGGATTGCACCGACAGTCAGAAACTGTTTGGAGATCCGCTGCTGATTGCAAAAGAAATTCAGCAGAGAGTGCTGGATGAAATAGGTCTCACAGTATCTGTCGGTGTTTCCTGGAACAAGATTTTTGCCAAGCTGGGCAGTGACATGAAAAAGCCTAGCGGAATGACGATTATTACCCGAGAAAATTATCAGGATATGGTATGGCCGCTGCCAGTTTCAGATCTTTTGTATGTCGGCTGGGCAACTGCTCGCAAGCTTCATGACCGCGGGGTATATACGATCGGAGATCTGGCAGGCTTCCCGATAAGGCTTTTAAAGAAGGCGATGGGAGCGGCTGGGGAACTGATCTCTGTATTTGCCAATGGCAATGATCAGAGTCCTGTGCAGGAAGCGTTTCATGAAATTCCGCCCAAGTCGATAGGAAATTCCATGACATTGATTCATGATGTGTGCAGTCTTGAAGAATTAAAGCCAGCCGCTTTTGTGATTGCAGAAGCAGTTGCGTCAAGACTCAAGTCTGCCGGTATGGAGGGCAATGTTATTACCGTGTCCATGCGTTCATCTGTGCTGAACTGGTATATGCGTCAGACGAAGCTCAATGCCAGAACCAGTCTGAGCAATGAGATTTTTGATGTGATGATGCGGCTGATTGCGGAAAGCTATAGTTTTGAAACAGCACCGCTTCGAGCGGTTGGCGTATCCGTATCCAATCTGCATTCCTTTACAGGATATCGGCAGATATCCTTCCTTGTGGATGAGCATCGTCGGGAGCAGATCTGGCATATGGACAATGCTATGGATGAGATCAGAGAGAAGTACGGCTTTTCTTCTGTCAGAAGAGCCTGTACTCTGGTGGACAGACAGCTGACGGACTTCAATCCCAAAGAGGAACATACTGTATACCCAACCGGATATTTTCAGGGGAGGAGAATGAGCAGTGGAACTATATAAGCGATATATCAAAGTGGTTGCAGTATACGGAAAGACGGGCGATGTTCAGCCGCTCTACTTCTACTGGGATGATGGAAAGAGATACAGGATTGATCGCATTCTGAGCAGGGAAAGAAGGGCTTCGCAGGTGGGCGGCTGCGGCATTCGCTATGTATGCATGATCCAGGGCAGCCAGCGCAGTCTGTTTTTAGAGCAGGAGAAAAATCGGTGGTTTATTGAAAGCTATCAGCCATAAAGAAAACAGCTGCTATCTCAGCAGCTGTGGAAAGTGTTTTTCCATATATCTGGCAG
>SABF01000462.1 GCA_009929095.1 Erysipelotrichia bacterium | reverse complement strand
ACTGAAAGCAGTGCCGCTGAAATACTTTTCGATTCGGATCAATCAGTATGAAAAGAAGGATTTGACGGCAGAAGAAAAGAAGTTTGTAAAGAACTATACCGATCAGGCCAGTCACCTGATTTATGGGTTGAATCGGAGAGAGACAACCCTGTGCCGAGTTATGCAGGTACTGGCAGATACCCAGAAGGAACATCTGCTCCACGGTTCGCCAAAAGAGATACTGGTGATTCAGGATGTGGCAGATCAGCTGAAAATCAATGCTGCGACTGTATGCCGGGCGATCCTTGATAAATACTATGAGTACCAGGACAGCATATTTGCGATGAGCGGATTGCTGAGCAAAGAGATCGGCGGTGTATCCGTAGACTGCTGTCAGAGGGCAATAGCGGAACTGATTGAACAGGAAACGGAACCTATGAGTGATCTGGCTATTTCTCAGTCTCTGAAACAGCAGGGAATCCTGTGCTCCCGCCGTACTGTGGCAAAGTATCGAGATGCCATGTATATTCCTGAGGCCGCAAAGCGCAGGATGGATCAGGAATGATGGATGCAGATACGTCGTCGGTGATCATCCTTCATCCAGTTCCTGATAAATGGCTGGCATCTGTTTTTTTTGCCTGATGATAACTGGCATGAGACCCAGTAATTCTGTTGTGTTTTCAGAGGAAAAAGGGCCAAGATGCTTCATAATCAGAAATTGATGCAGGTATAATGAATGCAAGTGAATCTAGGGGAGACATAAATGGTAAAGAAGGGAAAAAATGTAAAGCCGGCACTGGTAATTGTAATATGTGCGGTCATTGTAATTGCAGCAGCGGCCTTAACCGGATATCGAATTCTCCGGACAAAATATACGGGGAATCATGTTGCCTACAGTATGGCTCAGCTGGCCGCACTGGATAAAGGATCGCTTGAATACAAGATTGCCAGTTCCTTTTTTACTGAGGAACAGCTGAGCAGCATCCGCAGCAGCAATGATGTTCCTGACAGCGGTGAGACAGCACTGGCAGATCAGCCGGAGACAGAGGCAGATCTTGATGTGAATGGAGACGGTGTCTATATTGAGCATATTTACTCCAGCACCTATGAAGGCTACATGATGGTCGTCAAGGATCCTTCACAGGTATCCATTGCCATTAACCCGAACCTTGGCAGTTCTGCTGATGCAC
>SABF01000461.1 GCA_009929095.1 Erysipelotrichia bacterium | reverse complement strand
CGGCTATGTCGATCGCCTTGCAATGCTGCGCCAGCTTGCCGGTCAAGAATAATTCACGGTACAAACTCCGCTTGTGCTCATGCAGATACCGCAACCGCAAAATGCCGTACTTTCCCAAGTCACCCTCAATATGCTCCATGCCTGTTTCGATATTTGGATAAAGCAATCCGTCAATCTCAATATAGTCTAATTCAATCTTTGCCATACAGCAAACCCTCCAATAAGTTTATTTACAATTCATCGGTCATCGTTTGGCTGTCGTGCTAAACAATTCTGATTTTCGTAAACATCCTTATTGGAGGGGTGCGAAAGGATCATGCCTTTTTTTGACAAAGAGAGATGACTGCGCAGTTTTTTTTATTCTGCGTTTTCTGGACCTTTCTTCAGCATTGTATTAGTGATAATTCCGAGGATCAAGGCGCAGGAGATTGAAGTGATTGTGATATTGCCAAATGTCAGCGAGAGTCCGCCGATACCGGAAATTAGAATGACAGATACAACAAACAAATTGCAGTTTTTATCGAGATCTACTTTCTGCACCATTTTCAATCCACTGACAGCAATGAATCCATAGAGTGCCATGCATACACCGCCCATAACACAGGAAGGGATTGTGCTGATAAAAGCAACAAATGGAGTGATAAAGGAGATCAGAATGCATTCTGCAGCTGCCACAAGAATGGTGTAGACTGATGCATTTCTGGTAATTGCCACACACGCAATGGATTCGCCATATGTTGTATTTGGGCAGCCGCCGAAGAAAGCCCCAACCATGGAGCCAATACCATCACCAAGCAGTGTTTTATCAAGGCCTGGATTTTTCAGAAGATCACGTTCGATGATGGAAGAGATATTCTTGTGATCTGCGATGTGCTCGGCGAATACTACAAAAGCAACTGGAATATATGCGACAGCAATCGTGCTGATATAACTGGCATCAATCTGACTGAATCCGCCCAGGGCAGTTATAAATGTGAAGTTCGGAATGGAGACAATGGATGACATAGATGTAATTGCAGTAAAGTCTGTGATCTGCATTGAAGTATTGCCCGTAGAATAGCCGATCCAGGTAAGCAGTGCTGCAACAGCATAGCCGGCCAGAATACCAATGATGAATGGAATCATCTTGGCGTGTTTCTTACCGTAAGTGCTGCAGAGCATTGTTGCAATC
>SABF01000460.1 GCA_009929095.1 Erysipelotrichia bacterium | reverse complement strand
AACACCTGTTCCCTTGATTCCGGATCGGTGATTGAAGGAACATTTGCTGATCCGCTTGCAGAGCTGACACTGCATCTGATCAAAGAAGATGCCGGTGATGCATCAATTCGACTGAATGGTGCAGAGTATCAGATTTATGAACTCAGCGAGACTGGCTTTGATGATCAGGAAATCCAGTTCGGTTTTCAAAACGAAAGCCTGAAAGAACCGATAATCCAAAAAGGAAATCCTCTCTGGTTCTTCCATACTGACCGGGAATATCGGCTGAATGATTATTTTATGAATGCCGTATCATTCAGGCTCGAAAATGATAATCCTCATATCAGACTGTCGCAGCATGATAACAGTACATTTCTATATGCAGCAGAGAATTCCTCTGCAGTTCTGGAAATTCTGGATGAAGCAGAAACAGTGATTCAAAAACAGCGCATCTTCATCTCATCAGATCAGGAAGACGGAGCGAGATATGGAATGCCTGTATTTTGCGGTGCTACCGGTGGGATGTATCTCAGACTGACGGATCCCGCCCATCATCAGCGGCCGCTGATCAACCGGAGAATCACGCTCTATCAGAATGATGGAACAGAGCGTATTGAGCAAATGCGGATCAGTGATGCGTTTGGAACTGCAGATCTTTCTGATATTGCACCAGGAACCTGGAATTATGAGGATCCGATTACAAAAGAAATCAGATCCATACAAATTACGGATGAAGATCAGCGAATCGGCAGACTGGATGTTGACCGGCTGAAACATGGCGTCTCGTATCTGCTGTGTGAGACAGATCTTCCGGAAGGATATGACTACGGAAGTCAAAATGCATGTACAGTCATTGTTCCAAATGCGGCAGACGGGGAATTGGAATTTACAGCGGAACAAAAGAATGAACGGCGCATGCTGAAAATTAACGTAGTCAAAGTAGATCAGGACAATTCATCCATTCCTTTGAATGACGCTTGGTTTACTGTAGAGGATTTGACCGTCTCCAAAGCGGATGGATCAGATTCGGCAGTAAGAATTGAAGACATTCCATCAAACGCCAAGGCAGGAGACATGCTGTATATCCGACGTGCACGGAAAGACGGTCTTCGTCATCGCTGGAGAATCAGTCAGGTTTCTGGTGACAGCATCACGATTGAATTATTTGATGATGGAATTGCAGGAATGGTCTATAC
>SABF01000459.1 GCA_009929095.1 Erysipelotrichia bacterium | reverse complement strand
TAAAAAAATTTCGTGCCTTTTCGTGTTTTTTCGTTGTTAAAAAACTGTCTCTAACAAAGGAGATTTCGTTATGTCAAACCGTTTCATCACACTGCTATCTGTATTCCTAGCCACAACCTTGCTCATTGCCGAAACAACCGTTACGCTTCCGGCCACTCCCAACATAACGGTCGTTCCGACTCCATTGGAAGGCGCCGGGACACAAACGATCACAGTGGAAGTGAAGAACACGCCCGCTCCACAGCCAAAACCCCAGCTCAAAGTGGCTCTGATCGTGCAGAATCATGTTGTTCAGAAAGAGTATCAGCAGTATTTGTTCCGGCTGTCATGATGATTGCGGCGGCAACTGTGATTGGCTGGCTGGTTGCCGGTCAAACAGCGGCAATTGCATTGGAACACGGAATTTCGGTACTGGTCATTTCCTGCCCATGTGCTCTGGGACTTGCTACACCGGTCGCAATCATGGTAGGGAATGGCCGAGGAGCAACAGCCGGCATTCTGTTCAAGACATCTGAAGCATTGGAAAATACTGGCAGAACGCAGATTGTCGCACTGGATAAAACAGGCACAGTCACTTCCGGCATTCCAGAAGTGACTGATGTGATTCCATCAGAAGGAATCAGCAGAGAACAGCTGCTGAATGCGGCGGTGTCTTTGGAATCAAAGTCTGAGCATCCTCTGTCAAAGGCAATTATGAAGCTTGCTTCAGCGGAGCATATTACCGGTGATCATGTAACTGATTTCAAAGCACTGCCTGGAACAGGCTTATCGGCAAATAGAAATGGAATCATGCTGTTTGGCGGCAGTCTTGCATCAGTACAGAAGCAGATTTCTATTTCCCCGGAAATGCTTCAGCAATGCGATTATCTGTCTTCACTGGGCAGAACGCCGCTTCTCTTTATGGAAGCAAATCGGCTGCTTGGCATGATTGCAGTGGCGGATGCAATTATGCAAATGGATCGAGACAAATTGTTGGGACCAGATGCTGAGAAAACTTTCGCTGCTTCTATGAAGAAGTGGGGCAGGTTGTACCCCAACGCCGGTTATGGTGGCCGATTCAGCCAATGGCTTGCATTCAATGATAATCAACCTTACAACAGCTGGGGCAATGGATCTGCAATGCGAGTTTCTCCCTGTGCCTGGGCTGTTCCGCAATCGTTTATGGCGCACGAAAG
>SABF01000094.1 GCA_009929095.1 Erysipelotrichia bacterium | reverse complement strand
GATCATGCCCTTGGTCTGATTGCCTAGATCAATGATCTGTTCCGGCAGTCCAAGTTCCTTCGGATTTGGCAGGATGAACGAAATGATACGAATAACCGCAGAAAGAGAACCTCTCTGCTTATACGCACTGACTCGGAAACGGGAAAGCTTTTGAACTGCAAAAGAGAAGTCATCATCGCCTTCTGTCAGCAGCGGTTCAATGTCCCGTCCATTGGTCAGATCATAGATTGCTTCAACCAGATGTCTGGTATCTTCTGGAGTCAGGATGTCTCCTTCTTCCAGAATAATCCGATCATTCTTTCGCATGGATACTGGCAGACCGGCAACAATAAAGATATCGGATGCTCTCGAATCTACTGCTTTCTGCAGGATTTCATGAATACTCTGCATGGCTGCATATTCTCCTTCCTCAGCTGTTTGGAATAATCAGCTGACTGGAATCTGAACCTTTCCATTCAGCTGTATTCACTGTAGTCCAAGACAGAATATCATATTTCTTATCATTCTGATTCCATTTTAGAATTACATCGAGTGCCTGTGAATCATTGATCGCTATCGCAAAGCTGACATCTGTCTCATGTTCGGCTGCCTGATTGAGTTCATTCAGCTTCATTTCAGCATAGTTAGCAGCCGTATAGTATTCTTTATTTCTTTCAGCACTGTTTTTAGCATCCTTATAATCTTTCCTTGCCGTGGTCAGCGAAATGGCTGCGAAGGTAAACATGCACAGAATCAGGAAAACTACAAGCAGGGTGGAAGTTCCAATGTTGATCGGATAGGACTGCTTTCTCTTTGAATTCATTGTCTGCCTCCTGCTGCATGCATGACTTCCAGGGAATAGATGGATTCCATACTGTCACATCTGACAACGGCAATGCTTGATTCCATGATTCCCTCTGTTTCCTGCAAGGTTAAGCGCAAACTGTATTCTGCCTGATCCGGTAAAGTCAGCTGAAAGGAGTCATCATAAGAAATCAGATAGCTGCGAAGGTCATCTTCCTGATCTGAGGTCTGGATACTGCTGCCATATGCATCTTTCAGATAGGCATCCAGCTGATCTCTGCTGTCTGCACTGCGGCATATCTCAGCGGCGGAATCGGCGCACTCCACTGCTCGATTCAAACGATAGGCGTCAATGCTCATCTTATGCGAATGTATAAAGAAAGAAACGCATACCGTGCTGGCCAGCGCGAAGATCAGAATCGACAGAATCAATTCCAGCAGGAACAGATTCGAGGATGAAGGTTTCGGCTTTCTGTTCATGAATTGCCTTTCTGCTGTGAAGACTGAAGAGAGATGCAGGTGTCAGAGAGACTGCCGCCGGAATCCGTGCAGCTGATATGCAGAAGACCATCCTCTGCCCAGTTTGCATCAAAGGAAGAAAGATCCAGTACGGCAGTGCCGCTTGCGGCAGAGGCTTCCGCTCCATCCAGAAGATACAGCTCATACAGACTGCCGTCATAAGCATACAGATAGGTGGCATATCCATCGCCTTGCAGAATGAGCGCCTTATGGCCGTCAAAGGTATTGATCAGCACATGGTTCTGAACATCGTTATGCCTGACTTTCTGCGTGACATAGTTCAAAGCGGTGCGGGTGGTATAGTTCTCACTGGCACGCTCAGCCATGTGCTGATAGGTCTTGGCTGAAAATATGACGACCATGATTGCCAGGGTGGCAAACAGCAGAAGAAGGACTGCCGGAAACAGCACTTCAATGGAATGACTTTGTTTCTTCATGATTCAGCGCTCCTTTCCAGCACGACTACTGTCGGTCTCATGTTTGCACCGGTAATGCGATAATCGATAAAGAATGTCTTCTCATCATAGGAAAGTCCGTAAACAGTACGAATCGTATCTAGATTCTCCGGGTATCTTCCATAAGATGCATAGTAATCAGTGATATCCCGGGTCAGTGCACATTCAAGTGTTTCCTTCTGACGGGTATGGCTTCGATCCCGCAGTCTGGCAGTCCCATAGGAAAACAGCGTGACGATGATTACAAATATCATCAGGTTTATAAGCCATTTTGGAAAACTTCTGCGGGTATGAAAATGGTTCATCATATCTCCTGTCTGTCAGAGACTGCTCATGATGCTCAGAAGCGGAAACATAACGCTGAGCAGGATTGCACCGACCAGAACGGAAAGCACAATGATCAGTGTCGGTTCTATCACTGCCAGTCGGTTGCTCAGCCCGGTATCAACATCATTCTCATAGAGATTGGCAATCTGTCCCATGACGGTATCAAGGCTTCCAGCCTTTGAACCGATGGATGCCATACGGGCATAGATGCCGGTGAATACCTGATGATTCTTCAGTGATTCCGAAAGATCCATGCCGGCATCTACATCTTTCCGGCAGGCATCAAGCTTCACTCCGAAATCAGGATCTTCATTCAGGTCAGCCGTCAGCTCCAGACAGTGGGCAGGATTGAGACCGCTGTGCAGGGTCAGAGACATGCCGCTGGCAAATCGGCATGCGGCGATTTCTTCATTCGCCCGGCGGATGCTTTTGAAGTGACGGCCAAAGCCATATCTGAGGGATCCTTTGCCGGCGGAAAGCTCCATGGCCAGAAACAGACAGAGAACTGCCGCAAGAATCAGAATGAAAGTAAGAGAATAGGTTCTGAGCAGGCTGCCGATGCTGTAAAGGGTCAGGGCAAGCCCGGACATGCTGGTGCCGAGCTCTTCAAACACCTGACTGAATACCGGCATAACATTGACCAGCAGGATGACAATTACAGCGATCATCATACCGGTCATAATCAGCGGATAGATTACTGCATTGCGGATGGATCTTCGAACAGATTCTTCCCGTTCGTAGTGATCGGAAAGAGAGGACATGACATCATCCAGACTGCCTGATTCTTCTCCGATACGGGTCATCTGAATCATATAATCTGGAAAAGCACCGGCGGATTTCATGGCGGTGTACAGATGACCGGTCTGGTCATAGCCGGCAAGCAATGTTTTCAAAAGCTTCCTGTCCGCTTCACTGTCAGTTTCCTCGTTCATCATTGTAATGCCTTCTATGCCGGAGATGCCGGCTTTGAGGATCACTGCCATCTGGCCGCAGAATGCTGACAGTTCAGGATTTCTCAGTCTGATATTTTTCATGTTCATGCCTCCTAATAGTTATACATCACGTAATAATTGCTGCTATCTTTGGTATAGTCGGCGACATCCGCTTCACTGGTATAGGATCCAAGCGTCGGGTCCATCAGTGTCCAGTCGCTGTTTTCAAAGCGGATAAGTCCGTCTATCCAGCCGGTCTCATTCAGATATACTGAGATCCAGGCGTGGTAGACATTGCTTGTATAGCCGACCTGAAGCTTCGTTGGAATGCCCTGGCTTCTCAGCATAGCCGTCATCAGTGAAGCATAGTCGAAGCAGATGCCGGTTCCAAGAGACAGGGTGCTGTCGGGGTTCGGAATGTAGTCTGTCGGAGGATCAGCTGCCAGATCTTTGTCATAACTGATCTTGGAAGTCACATAGTCATATACGTTTCCAATATAATCGAGATCATCTGCAGACTGCTTTGACAGTTCAATGCCAAGCTTTACACTCTGACTGTCCTTTGTGTAGCTTATGTACTGACTGGGATAAAGATACGGTCGGAATTCATCATTCAGCTGGACGGCAAAACTGCCGGACATGACGACGGCATAATTGGAACCGGAGATCTGTTCAAAAACATTGACCTGGTAATCTCCGTTCCCGCCGGTTAGCGGGAATGGCTCCGCTGTGCCAAGATTCAGCGGATAGGGATATACCTTACCGTCCGGTTCGGTAATCTGTATCTGCACCTTGGCAGCACTGCCGGTATAAGTCACAAAGATATATCCTTCCGAAGTGTTGGAGTAATCAATGGAACAGCTACCGTTCTTTGCGTCCAGTACCAGGATTCCGCTCTGTTCTGGCATCGGCGGATCGGTAATCGCTGTACGCGGATTTGCCAGGGCTGTACTGTCTGCTGATGCGGCAGGAAGGGATGCTGTGCAGCTGCAGCAGATAAAACAGAAAAGAAGACCCAGTGCGGGGAAGAAGATACGGGTTGTTCGCATCATTTTCTTGTGCACGCAGCAGGCCTCCTGTATTCATGGAAAGATACGCGGGTCAGCCGTTGCCAGAAGTAATGCGCAGGATTACATGCAGCTGATTGCCGTTCTTATCAGAGATATAAATATTATAAGACCCATCCGGTCTTGGGAAAGTAATTTCTCCGGTTTCTTCATCTGCTGAAGAGGGCAGAATCTTTTCGCCGGTGTCTGTAACTGCATAGATGGAATCATAGTCAATGCCGCTTCCCTCATCCATAATCATCAGATGCACCATGCCATCCTTCAGGTATTTGTCAGTCACTGTCGGCATTGCGGCATCCACATTAGTTACAGTGACAGTCTCTTCCCTGAACTGCATAGAAATCAGGTATACGCTGACGGTCATCTCACCGTTGTCTGCAGGATACACAGCATAGGTGCCATCAGCGTTCTTGGATACCTGCAGATTGGCTCCGTTCATGGATGCGGTGACGCGATCGATCGGCAGAATTGCCGAGACGGTAATCCGATAGGAGATTCTGCCGTTATCGCCTGTTATCAATTCTGTTCGGAAGTCCGGTTTGACAAAGAACAGCGGGATACAGCAGAAACAGACCATGATAATAATCAGGATAATCCGCTGAAGAGTGCTCTTTGATTTTCGATAGCTGTTGTATTCTGTCAGAGTCTCCAGCGTAAAGGAAGACTGATTCCAGTGATTGACATGCAGGATATAGTCCAGCATGGTTTCAGCATCAGCGATATTCAGATCTGGTGCTTTATCCGAATCTGAAGCAGAGGCTGTCTCAGACCGGGTTTCCAGTACTTTCTGACAGAGCATATCGCTGTACTGATTCATGACCGAAAGAAAGGTTTTTGGGTCAGAGGGAATGGAATCAGATGCCAGTATCATGGAATAGGTCTTCTGTACAACATCCTGTGTATCATACTCATTCTGCAGCCGAGCATAGATACGATGATACTGATCTTGACAGGTAGCCGCGAACATCGCCGCAAAGGCATCACTGTCTCCAATACGAATATCTCTGATCAGCGATCGTATATATTTGTAATCATATTTAGCCAAGGGATGAGACCTCCCCGTCTGCAGCATTATCATACTTTTCAGCAGCCCGCTGATCAGCCAGAGCAATCAGCTGATGGATATCAGCTGCGGAACTTTCACTCTTGGATGAGTGCCATAGGCATACTTAATGATGCGATTGTCTGGATCGGCATTGTATTCTCTGATCTTTGCGTCAATGCGTGATTCAAATAAACGGATCTTTTCATCACTGCCTTCATCGAATAGAGCCAGATATCGATTGCCGCCATTCTTGCCGACAAAGCACAGGTTTCTGCTTGCCAGAGACATGATCATGGAGAAGTCCTGAATGACCCGGTTGCCATCATCTCTGCCATACTGGAAATTTATTTTCTGGATATTGGTCAGGCAGAACATCATGCAGGAGAAATGTTCTGGAATTCCGTTTTTATCATACTGTTCAATATTGGAATCAACCGAGAAGCGGTTGGCCATTCTGGATAATGGATCAGAAGTGACTGTTGTTATCAGATCGGCAAAGTCTTTCTTCTGCCGTGCATAGAGTGTGAAATCCACAAAGATGAACAAAAATGAAATGCCAAGTACCAGCCAGAGCATAATGCAAAGCAGCCGCATATCAGAGTCAGTTGCAATCTTCTGACTGACCGCCGGATTCAGCAGCACCTGGCTCATACAGATGACACTCAGTATCATCGTAACAATCAGCTGAGCAGTTTTGAAGAGATCAAATTTTTTCATATGCCGTTACCCCACATGAGATCGTCCGTCATGATCCGAATAGCCGATACCCATGAGTATTTTACTATCAATCAGCTTTATATATACCGATGAATTGCGCCAATTTGTGAATCATTAATTCAATATCACAAGGCCGGCTGTACCTAACCGGTTTTATTCAGCAAATATACTCGGCAAACAGATATAAAACAGTCATAAGAAAGGATGTTTGTGCCAGAAAATCAACGAAGATGCCATGGGTATTTATAGAAGCCTTATACTCACTGTGCGTGAATCCGAGTGTTCTGCTTTTTCGCGGCCGGATATCTGAAAGAATATGTGTGGGAGGAATATCAGTATGAAAGAAACACTAATAAAAAATTGGAAGAGATGGCTCGCTTTGCTGATGGCTCTGATCATGGTAATGACC
>SABF01000093.1 GCA_009929095.1 Erysipelotrichia bacterium | reverse complement strand
CGTATAATCTCAGCAATACGGAAGTCAACAGGCTCATCACTGACCATATCTATCGGAAACATCAATTCCCCTTCCGGGAGATACTTCAATGTTGTTTCAATCAGATCATGGAAATCTTTCTGCTGCAAAGCAGAGATCGGAAAATATTCAGCGAATTCATATCGTTTCTGCCAGCTATTCAGGTTTTTCAGTACTTTTTCTTTTGGCAGACGATCTACTTTGTTAAGAATCAGGAAAACCGGAACACCGGCACTGATTACTGTCTGCAGCACCTGCTCATCCGCTGATCCGAATGGACGTGTGCCATCTACGAGAAGATAAATAACATCAACACCAAGAATGACATTCTGTGCTTCCTTGTTCATACGATCTTGGAGAAGATGTGCGCCCGGATGCAGGCCGGGAGTATCCGTAAATACAATCTGCGCATCTTTCATATTCATAACACCGCGGATCTCATTGCGGGTTGTCTCCGGTTTGTCTGATACAATTGCAAGTTTCTCATTAATCAACGCGTTCAGCAGCGTACTCTTGCCGGCATTTGGCCTTCCGGCCAGAGCTACAAATCCACTTTTCATGAATGAATCACATCACTTTCCTGAAACTGCATCGGAAGAAGCTCTTTGATAGATGTTTCCTTTTCTTCTTGTCCATTGGACAGATAAATCGGTGTATCCTCATTCAGCAGTTCACACAGTACCTGCCGGCAGATGCCGCAGGGAGCTGCAATTCTAGGCCCATCTGATACAATCGCAAGCGCTTTGATTGTATTTCTGCGGCAGCCATTGGAATAGGCAGAAAATACAGCGGACCGTTCCGCACAGTTGGTAGCACCATAGGATGCATTTTCAATATTGGTACCCCAGAATATTCTGCCATCCGTTGCTTCAATGCATGCACCAACATGATACTTGGAGTATGGTGCATATGAATTCTTCATTGCTTTAAACGCTTCCTGAATCAGTTCTTCTTTTGTCATATAAATTATCCTTTCTCAGACAAAGTGCTCAAATAGTATTTCAACAGCACAGATCAGTGAGATCACTGCCGCAAACAGCACTGCTCCAGCCGCCAGATCTTTGATAATCTTGATCTGCTCATTCTGACTGACTGTATATAGATTGCAGAGTTTTTCAATTGCCGTATTAATTATTTCCGTTACAACCACAAGACCAATGCAGAGCCAGACAGCAATCCATTCGGTATGACTCAGCTGAATGACAGTTCCTGCCGTGATGGCAAGTATACACAGATACAGCTGAATTCTCACACTGCCATCCTTAAATGCAAGAAGCAATCCATTGAATGCCGGCTTGAATTTTTCTCTCAGCAGCTTCATTTCTTTTTCCTTGAAACAATCGGATCCAGAATCTGATCCTGTAGCGCAAACATAATTTTCTCATCCTTTGTTTTCATATGATCATAGCCAAGACAGTGAAGCATGCCATGCGTAAATAGGAACCCGATTTCTCGCTTCAGGGAATGTCCATACTGTTCTGCCTGTTTTTTTGCATAATCAATATTAATAAAAATATCACCCAGGTCTTCGGCTTCCTCAGCCAGCTCACCCTTGAACCCAATATCATTAATCGCAAAGCTGATAACGTCTGTTGGCCGATCTATTCCTCGGTATTCAAGATTGATTTGATGAATTGTGCGTGAACGCACAAAGGTCACTGAGAGCTGACAGCATTGCTTCAGATTCAGTATCTGTTCTGCAGATGAAGCAATTTTTTTGAAGAATGAAAGATATGCTTCACATGGAATACTTGTTCGATTTATCAGAGATATATCCATACAATTCCCGCTTTCTTTACAATTATAACGGTTTATCGCAGCATTCGAAAGACATCAGCATATACATTTCACGCGTTGACCATTGAAAACAAACGCTTTATGATTAAGTAGATTCGACCGCGAGGGGCAGGAGATTAACTATGCAACTGTCATTAATCCGCTGGGATATGATCCTTGGCGGCTTTGGACTCTTCATGTTTGGAATTGAATTCATGGGCGATGGATTAAAATCCGCTGCCGGTGACAAGCTTCGAGACTATATTGACAAATACACGTCAAATCCACTGCAGGCGCTGCTGATTGGTATTCTGATCACAATCGTCATGCAATCAAGTTCCGCTACAACCGCTATTACGATCGGTCTTGTTCGAGCTGGGCTTATGAACCTTGAGCAGGCTGCCGGCATTGTCATGGGCGCAAATATCGGAACAACTGTAACTTCATTTCTGATTTCACTGAACTTTGATAAGTTCTCACTCTACATCGTATTCATCGGAGCAATGATCTGCTGCTTTGCAAAGAAACGGAAGTTCAAGAACTACGGCAATGTCATTCTGGGATTTGGCCTTCTCTTCTATGGTCTGAATTTTATGGGCGAAGGCCTGTCAGCACTCAAAGATCTCCCGGAATTTGAAACCTTTGCTGCAAGCATGGCAAGCAATCCGCTGCTCGGACTTTGCACTGGCACTTTATTAACTGCATTGGTACAGGCCTCTGCAGCAACCATTGGTGTTGTGCAGAAAATGTATCAAGCCGGAGCTATTCCATTCAATGCTGTTCTCCCGTTTATCTTCGGTGCAAATATTGGCACAACTATTACAGGAATTCTGGCCGCTATCGGCGGATCACTTGCTGCAAGACGAACTGCCGGGATACATACTCTCTTCAATATCGTTGGTGCTTCATTAGGCATGCTGCTTCTTGTGCCATATTCCGCTCTGGTAACCTGGCTTGGTGCAAAGATGAATCTTGCCCCAATGATGCAGATAGCTGTCACTCATATACTTTTCAATACAATTACAACAATCGTGTTTTTCCCGCTTCTGAAGCAGATGTGCAAGATAGTACGTAAAATTATTCCAGGTGAAGAACCGGAGCGCATGGAAGTGGATATTGATGATCTCGACAGCAGTCTTGCCAGTCAGCTTCCTTCCACTGGTATTGCCGCATCCAGCAAAGCCATTCTGAAAATGGCAGATGTAGTACGGCAGGACATACAGGAATGTAAGACGTTTCTGAATAAGCCTGGCAATGCCGAAGATCGGGATATGCTGTCACAGACGGAAGCACTGATCAATTCCTTCGATAAGAAAATCACGGACTTCCTGGTAAAGATATCCAATAATGCCACACTTTCCAAACAAGATTCTGAAGATATCCGTCTGAATCTGGAGGTTATTAAAAACCTTGAACGCATTGGCGATCTTTCCATGAACGTAGTTGAATTCTTCTCAATGGTTTTTGAAGATGACGGATCCTTCACTGAAAATGCCAACGAAGATATCAACATGATGTTCGACATGATGCTCCACATGTTCAACCGGTCAATTGAAATATATAAAACCCGCAATGATTCTCTGTATGCCTCACTAATGGATGAAGAGGATACGTTGGATAAGTATGAGTATGATTCACGTCAGAAACACTTCGAGCGTATGGCCAAGAGTCAGTGCGGTTCCGCCGTTGCTGCATCGATTTACTGCGATGTACTGGCCAATCTTGAACGTATGGGAGATCACTGCTGCAACATTGCCAAGAGCTCTGTCACAGCTACTGTGGATGATATTTCACCGGACGAAAAAATCCTGACTCACTGAGATAAAAAAGCCAATGATCTCCTGATCTCCAGGAAACTCATTGGTTTTCTTTTATTCTGATTTACGATGTCTTGCTGCTGCCGCAAGACTGTCCTTTTCTGCATAGCGTTCAATAATCTTCTGAACCAGCGGATGTCTTACCACGTCATCACTCGTCAGTTCCATAATTTTAATCTCATTGATTCCTTTTAACAGATCAGATGCTTCAATCAATCCGCTGCCGGCTCCGAATTTCAAATCGATTTGAGTGACGTCACCGGTGATAACCATACGTGAATTAAATCCCAGCCGGGTCAGAAACATTTTCATCTGTGCTGGTGTTGTATTCTGAGCTTCATCGAGAATCACAAAGCTGTCATCCAGCGTCCTGCCTCTCATATATGCAAGCGGAGCAATTTCAATAGCTTCCTTTTCGATCAGCTTATCAGTCTGTTCCACCCCCAGCATGTCATGCAATGCATCATAGAGCGGAGTCAGATAAGGATCAACCTTTTCTTTCAGATCACCTGGAAGAAAGCCCAGACTCTCACCGGCTTCCACTGCAGGACGAGTCAGTACAATGCGTTTGATTTCCCCTTTTTTCATCATGGAAACAGCTTTGATCACCGCAAGATATGTCTTTCCGGTGCCTGCTGGGCCAATCGCAAATACAATGGAATAAGCATCCATTGCCTTGACAAATTCCATCTGTCCGCGGGTCTTAGGACATACTGCTTTACCTGTAAGTGTTCTGCCAATTACAACTGAAGAAAGATCATCCAGCTGAATCTTTTCATTCTTTGCTGCAAGCCGGCATGCATAGATCGTGTCCTGCTCTGTTACCGGCTGATTTCTTCTTGCTACTTCATAAAGCGCTATCAGTACATTCTGAATTTTTGGAAAAACTGTTTCATTGCATTCAGCAATCATAAAGCAGTTTTCACGCGAAGATATTTCAATGCCAAAGAATTCTGATATGATTCGCAGATTGCGGTCCTCACTTCCACACAGACTCATCGCCCGCTGATCTGTCATATCATCAAAGCAAATTGTTCTCTTCTCTTCCAATTTATCTGACTCCTCTCATCTACGAATCATTTTAGCCCTGAATACATAAAAAAAGAAACCCGAAGGTTTCTTCTCTCTTTACTTACCGCGTCTGCGTGCCTTGCGCGCAGCTTCGCTTTTAAGCTTTCTGCGGATACCTGGCTTCACATAATACTCTCTCTTACGAGCCTCAGCAAGGGTTCCATTGCGCGATACCTGACGCTTGAAACGGCGCAGTGCATCATCGAGGTTTTCATTCTCTTTCAGAACTACTCTTGACATTTTCTAACCCCCCTTCCTGATTAAACAGCACAGTTATAATATCAAAGTGACAGCCAAAAAGCAATGAATATTTGGCTTTCTTAAATGTTCCAGTACAAATAATTTTCAAACCTGAGCTACTTTACAAGATCAACACCATGACTGGTGCCAATCCGCTCTGCTCCGGCCGTAATCATGGCTTCCATATCTTTCATGTTTCTGACACCGCCAGGCGCTTTGACCTTGCAGGCATCTCCTACAGTATGCTTCATCAAAGCAACATCTTCCGGTGTTGCACCGGCCTTTGAGAATCCCGTACTGGTCTTAACGAAGTCAGCACCAGCAGCCACGGCATCCTTGCACGCTCTGATCTTTTCTTCGTCAGTCAACAGGCAGGTTTCAATGATAACTTTAAGAATATGATCACCAGCTGCCTTTTTCAGAGCATGAATCTCATTTGTGACATAAGCATCATTTCCATCTTTGAGCTCACCAATATTGATAACCATATCAATCTCTTCAGCACCCTTGGCTATGGCGTCTCCTGCCTCAAATACCTTTGCTTCCGACGTCATTGCGCCAAGTGGAAATCCCACAACAACACAGACTTTGACATCTGTATCTTTCAGTTCTTCTTTTGCTGTTTCAATCCAGCATGGATTAACACATACAGATGCAAAATCGTACTGCTTTGCCTCCTGACATAGAATCCTGATTTCTGCTTCCGTTGCGTCTTGTTTCAGAAGTGTATGATCAATGTACTTACTCAGTTTCATTCCTCTTAGTCCTCCTTTTTGATAAGTCCGAATTTTCTCACTGCCTCACGGGCAATGGCATCATCTCCATCATAAGGTTCACGGCCAAATTCACGGTAGATGAATTTTTCATCGCCTTTTCCCATGATAATGATTGTATCATCCGCTTCAGCAATCTCAACTGCCTGGCGAATTGCATCATAACGATCTTCAATGATCACATATTGTGTTTTCTTGATGCCGGAGGCAATTTCATTGCAGATATCCAATGGCTTTTCATTACGTGGATCATCTTCAGTCAGGATAATCATATCTGCATACTTATCCAGAATTTCACCAAATTCCGGACGTTTAGCCGTATCTCGTTTTCCGGCAGAACCGGTAATGGCAATAATTCGGCTTCGCTTTGGTGTAATTGCTTCAGCATATTGACAGAGCTGTTCAATGCCATCCGGAGTGTGAGCAAAGTCCACAACAATGTTATAAGGCTGCCCTTCATCAATGCGCTCCATGCGGCCTTCAATCTGTCTGATTTTATTGATATGCGGGAGCATCTGGGTAATTGAAATGCCCTTGAGGTTCAGGATGATGTCGGTGACAT
>SABF01000092.1 GCA_009929095.1 Erysipelotrichia bacterium | reverse complement strand
ACTCTGAGCGCCATCCACAATCATCAATGCTCCGTTTTCATGAGCGATCGCAGCAGCTTCTTTGATTGGCTGCAGACTTCCAAGAACATTTGTCACTTCTGCAAGAGCAATTGCCTTTACACCGGTATGCATTGCATTCCTGATATTTTCAGGCGAAACTCGACCCTGCAGATCGGTTTCAATGAATTCAACTTTTATGCCGCTTTCCTTTTCCATACGGAACCAGGGAAGCAGGTTGCTTGCATGCTCAGCTTCCGTTGTCAGGATTACTTCTCCTTCTTTCAGAAAATTATGCTGCATGCCATAGGCAATCTGATTCATCGCTGCTGTATCGTTGGCAGTGAAGCAGATTTCCTTAGGATCGCAGTTGATCAGTCGGGCAATAGATGTACGGGCTCCATTAAACAGACTGTCCGTCCTAGCGGCAAGCGGATAATCTCCGCGCTCAACATTTGAAGTATTCATCGTATAGAATTCAGTGACTGCATCAATCACTGTCTGCGGCTTGAACGTTGTTGCGGCATTGTCAAAATAGACAAGATCCGGATTGCTGCGAATCATTGGAAAATCTTTTCTCAGATTTTCTACATCAAGCATAATTCACCGATCTTCCTTTCCATTTCTTCTCTTAGTGTCTGCTTCAGTTCCTCATTATTAAGTGTTTCTGTAATCGGCATAAGATAACCAGTACTGATCAGACTTGTACACTGTTTAACGCTTAATCCGCGCGACATCATATAATACAGGGAATCCTCATCCACCCTGCCAATCGACATGGCATGCGATGCCTGTACGTCATCTTCATCAATCAGAAGTTCAGGCAGTATTTCAGCCTTCTGCCTGCTGTCAAAGGAAAGTGCACGTGATGTCTGATGCGATTCACTGCGATATGCGCCTTTGGCAATTCTGCCAATCGCATCAATCAATAGATTTCCATCATTCAGCATAACAGCATAGTTCTTAATATCTCCATACGTATGCGGTGCAAAGCTTGCCACATCCATATGATAATTTTTTCTATTTGATACAAGAGAAGCACTGGAAATCAATGCACTGGCTCCAGGTTCTCTGAGTGCAGCAAAGGTTTTCCGCTCCGTATCAGCCTGACCGCATTCCCCGTAGGCAGCAGTCACATGAGCATCCTTCAGAACTTCATATGTTTCATCAGAAACAACCTTTGTATTTGAGCTGTTCCAGTACAGAAAACTGACTTTGGCTCCAGCAGCTGCAAATGTTCTGATTCGCATCGATGGTGCATTTACAATCTTCAAAAATACATCGCAGGTTCCTTCAGCAGTAAAGTTTAGTTCCAGATCTCGTTCAGAATCGATTTCATACTCCGAATATCCCTGATCCAGATGGATTTCCTGGCTCACATGGATCTTTTTCATGAGTTTTTTTCTGCCTTTTCTTCTGCTTCAGCACTTACTCTAACAGCGCACGTTCCAAGGCTGGAAATCGGACGTTTCGCTTCTTTCTCTACAGCCGGAGCAACATTATAATCCGAATAAATCCAGTCATATCCTTCCTGATCAATTTTCAGTGCTAATTCTGCATCCCCGCTGAGCACAATTTTTCCATTAATCAGCACATGAGTATAAGTAGGTTTGATCAGCTCATAAAAGCGCTCATAGTGAGAGACAACAATCAGGGACATCTGATTCTCTTCTCTGATTCGATTTATCGCTTCTGCCACAATTTTCAGTGCATCAACATCCAGTCCGGAATCTATTTCATCCATCATGGCCAGAGATGGCTTGAGCATTTCCATCTGAACTATTTCATTTCTTTTTTTCTCACCGCCGGAAAAACCCTCATTTAGAAAACGATGTGCCAGGTCTTCCTTCATCTCAAGATCATGTATCGTCTTCTCCATAGCTTTGATGAACGTAAACAGAGGAACTGGATTTTCACGTCTCACATTCATGGCAGCTCTCAGAAAATCCGAATTTGTAACACCCGGAATTTCCTGCGGATACTGCATAGCCAGAAAAAGTCCGGCAACAGAGCGTTCATTAACCGGCATCTTCAGCAGGTCTCTGCCGTCATAAGTAATCGAACCCTGAGTTACCTTGTATTTGGGATTGCCCATCACAGCGGCCAGCAATGTTGATTTGCCATTGCCATTCGGGCCCATCAGGGCGTGCACTTCATTTTCATTGACCGTAAGGTCAACTCCCTGAAGAATTTCTTTGTTTTCTACCGATACATGCAAATCTTTGATTATTAAACTTTTCATAGTATATTTACTCCTGTTTCCGTGAAGAATTATAACATTGCGTTTTTATTCTGTGTTGTCAGACGATTATTGCATCAAGACCGTTGAAATTCAAATGGTCCATGTTCACACAAAGTTCAGCTGTAAATAAACCGATAAAATTGCAAATGACATCTTGCTATCATATAATGATGAAGCGCTTTTTAATAGGAGGAACTATGGGCAAATTCTTGAAGAAGAACTGGTTCGTATGCATACTGGTCGTTCTTCTGGCCGGTGCAAGCTGTTATTACATTTATGATACGAACAAAGGCAAGCTGAAAGGAAAAACCAGCGGCGGAGAAGATGTACTTTATTCAATCAACAATGAAGACACTACCGTCTCTGCATTCTACGATGAACTGTACAAGACAAATGGAAGCAGTGCGATTCTCAACACGTTTGAGCGCACCATTGCAAATCAGGCCGTTGAAGCAACAGATGATATGAAGAACCAAGCTTCCGCACAGGCACAAAGTATTATCTCCAATTACCAGTCTTACTATCCGACAAATTACCAGGATCAGCTTGGCAATTCACTGAAACAGATGGGATACAGCGGATTTGATGATCTTGAAACTTATCTGATGGATTACCTTAAGACTCAGAAGATCACTGCTGACTATGCCAAGGCAAACTTTGATGATCTGAAAATCCGTTCGATTTCTTATATCCTAGTGAAATTCACCGATTCTGCTGCAGTCACTGAAACACCGACAGATGATGAAGCTGCCCGCATGCAGGCAGTCGATGATGAACTGGCTTCCGGAGCAACTTTTGCCCAGACTGCCGGTGATCATTCTGAGGATACTTCCTCTGCACCTAAAGGCGGATATCTTGGTGTTATTGATAAAAACACCACAAAACTTGATGAAACTTTCCTAAATGAATCACTTGCTCTTAGTGAAGGTGAAACAAGCGACTGGATTAAGTCAGACAGCTTCGGCTACTTTAGGATTCGCTGCAATGCCAGCACTCAGGAAACACTCGACGCTCTGGCCTCCACAAATTCTAATACAGAAGCATCTGCTTCTGCATCTGCTTCTGCTTCTGCTTCTGCATCACCAGAAGCCAGTGCACCAGCCACCTACACAACGGAGTTCCCGGAAGATCCATACAGCGAACTGATCAGCACGTATGATACAACACTTTCCGGTAAGTCCATCTGGGCTAAAGCGCAAGAGATTGGCGTTGATTTCAAGGGCAATGATGATCTGAAAAACAAATTACTGGCTCAGCTTGGCATTAATGAAGATGGCTCAGATGCTTCTCCAAAAGCGTCTGGATCAGCTGCACCGGAAACCACAGCAACTGCTGAAGCGAGTGCTTCTGCAGCTGCCAACTGAGGAGGATAAGAGAGATGAAAAAAACTGCTATGATTCTCGCATCCCTGTTGGCACTGGCAAGCCTGACCGGATGTACTGATGCGTCTGCTAAACTGAAGGACAGCAGCACTGTGCTGATGACCGTAGGAAAGACCAAAATCACCAAAGGAGAACTCTTCAGCACCATGAATTCCAGTGCTGGTGAAACAACTGCCATCACAAATGCCACTAAAGTCATTGCCGGGATTGAAGTTCCAATCACAGATGATATTAAGTCCAATGCAGAATCAACACTGAACAGCTATATTTCGATGTACGGCGATACCTTCAGCACTTATCTTGAATCCAGCGGCATGACCAAGGAAGAATACATGAATAACTATCTGATTCCTTCTCTTCAATCCGCCAAGCTGACTGACAAATACATTGAAACT
The DNA here is from genome assembly GCA_009929095.1 of Erysipelotrichia bacterium. Classification (GTDB taxonomy): domain Bacteria; phylum Bacillota_I; class Bacilli_A; order Erysipelotrichales; family Erysipelotrichaceae; genus Bulleidia. The sequence goes on along the minus strand of SABF01000092.1, from coordinate 2,263 downwards.
GAATGGGACAGTCTGATGGTTTCTTATGATCCGGTCAAAGTTACCATCCTTACCTTCTCAAGTGAAGATGATGCTAACAGCGCGCTGTCTGCCCTGAACGACGGATCTAAGGATATCTCCACAGTTATTGCAGATTACAGCAGTTCGTCTACTGGGAATCCTGAAATTGTCACACTCAGTACTACGACTTATGATTCTACTGTGCTTTCTGTTGCCCGCAGCGGAAGCACTGATGATGGATGGACGCTTGTTCCGTCTACCTCTACAGTCGGTTCCTTCTATCTGATTCGCATTGAAAATAATGATCCATCTACAATGACCGAGGATGTCACGGCAGCTCTTGATCAGTTGGACAGCGTCAAAAATGACGCAACAACATATTTCTTCCGTAAGTACAACTTCCATGTGTATGACATTGAACTTTACAACTCGATCAAGAACAACAATCCGGAGTGTCTGATTCAGGCAATGCCTGCACCAACATCAACTCCAACTGCATCTGCAACCGCTTCAGCGGCTGCCACTGCCTCAGCATCAGCTGCAGCTAAATAAGGCTTGATTCATTCTTCAGAAGTGCCTGCACAAGCAGGCACTTTTGCTTTACAATATAAATATCTATGGAGGTAAATTAATATGTGCATATTCTGCGATATCATCAATGGGAAAATTCCCTGCAAAAATGTATATGAAGATGATAACGTTCTTGCAATTCTGGACATCTCTCAGGTTACCTATGGTCACACGATAGTTATGCCTAAAAAACATGTATGCAATATTCTGGAGGCTGATGAAGAAACAATTCAGCAGTGCACAGCAGTTATCACAAAACTGACTAAGCAGATTGTAAAAAATACAAATGCTGTCGGATGCAATATTCTGAACAATTGCGGTACCGCTGCAGGACAGTCAGTCAACCATCTTCATTTTCACATCATTCCCCGCTTCTCTGAAGATGATGCCTGTCAGATTAAGTTTTCTCCTTCAAAACCGCTTGATCTCGATGAAGTTCTTAAAACAGTCAAAGGATAATAATCCACTCTGTTTTGTAAATAATGACCGGGCATGTGTCCGGTCATTATTATTTCAATTCTTCTTTGACATTCAGCCGTTCCAGCATAATGCTGCGGGCTCTGTTTTCCAGTGAATCGTCAAGTTCAGCAAGTTCAGCCGCACCATTCCGTTTCTTCAATGCCCGTTTCAGAACCAGGTCTGCAATCTTCGGATTCTTTGGAAGCAATGGTCCATGCATGTAAGTAGCAAGTACCTGCTCATTTACAAATCCTTCATGGCCGCTGTCATAGGTATTTCCATGTCCACTCAGCACTTTTGCAAAGGGAGATTCAACACCGTGCGTCTGACCTCCATGATTTTCAAATCCAACTGCCAGAAATCTCTCATGATCCATTTCCGCATTTACTGCAATATTGCCAATGCAGCGATGGTCGCGATCCCCTGCTACCGTATAGTAATTAAAGAACCCAAGTCCATCGACCTGTTTTCCATCCTGATCTTTATAATATTGGCCAAATAACTGATAGCCGCCGCATATAAGTAAAAAAGCAGTCTTCTCCTGCATTGCTTCAGCGATTTGCTCTCTGCGCTTCAGCAGATCCTCATAGATTAGATTCTGCTCGCGATCAGCACCGCCGCCAAGAAAGAACAGATCATAATCGCGGCAATCCTTCTGTTCATTCAACGTACAGGTATCAAGCTGTACTTCAATACCGCGTTTTTCTGCTCTGGACTTCAGAACCAGCAGGTTGCCCTTATCTCCATAAAGATCCATAAGGTCGTGATACATCCACAGTATCTTCAGGTTCATAAATGTTTTTTCTCCTGCTTTCTCAGGATCGCCCGAGTTGGATGCAGTGCTGTATAAGTCGCAATTACGTCACTATTCATATCTTGATCATCCAGCCACTGAATCGCTTTGTTCGAATCCTCAATTACTTGAATGCGATCCCCAAGACCTTCATATTTCAAGCGCAGTGCCATATCGTATGCTCTTCTACCGCTGCATATAATGGTCTTTACATGCGGCTGATTCAGCCGTTCAAAATGAGCATCCCAGATCCAAGATACATCATGGCCATCCTGATCATTGTCGTTAAGGAAAATACATATATTCTTATCAGATGTGTCAGCAAGGACAGCTTTCATCACTTCGTTAGCTCCAGTTGGGTTCTTAATCAGATTAATCACACAGGGCTTTGAAAGATGAAATAGTTCATTGCGTCCTTCATTCAATGTATAAGTGCAGAAG
>SABF01000091.1 GCA_009929095.1 Erysipelotrichia bacterium | reverse complement strand
GTATATACCTGAGAACCTGATGGATAGAACACACTGACAAACTGAGGAGCAAATATTTGAATAACTGCAATTGCAGCAATAGACATAATTGCAGCAGTTCGCAGCGAAACATTCAGAAGTTCTTCCATTGCCGGACGATTCTTTTCACCATAGAAGATACTGCCAAGCGTTCGTGCAGCGGATGCTGTACCACTTGGAATCATTCCAACAAAACAGCAGACTGAATTCATCACCGCAGCTGCTGCAACTGCATTTGTACCGCCAATGTTCATCAGCAGAATATTCATTACATAGGACTTAAAGCCCGCTGAAAGATTGAACACTAATGCTGTCGATCCAAGTTTTCCCATCTCAAATACTCTGTCAAAGCAGAAGTGCTTTACCTGGAGATACACTGCCAGTTTTCGCTTGAACTGGATCACACCGGTAAGTGCAATCAGCATCGCAATCATTGAACTGAGCGATGTCGCCAAGCCAAGACCCCCAATTCCCATATTAAAGTATTTGATGAATACCTGATTCAGTATGACATTTGAAATCAGCATTGAGATTATGCTTGCCCAGGAGAGATCTATTCTGCTGTTCAGATCAAGGAATGTCATAAACAGGGAGTATAGTACAAGTGCTATCATTCCAAACGAAACAGAACGAATATACTCCGCAAGCAGAACTGCCACATGACCGCTTGCACCAAGCAGATTTGCCAGCGGAACTGAAAAGAACAGCATTAGAGCACTGCATATTGCCGCATAGACTGTCAGTATTACTGCACAGGTAGAAAACAGTGATACTGTTTCTTTTTCGTTTCCTCTGCCAATACTATTGCAGCAAAGTATCTGTGTACCGGTAATCAGCACAAAGCACAAGTAAATTATGTTGGAGAAAGGCGAATAGAACCCAACTGCCGCCATTCCTTCTGCTCCCATATAGCGGCTGGTAAACAGACTGTCTATGATACTGTTCAGCATTAAAACCAAGCCGGAAGACATCTGCTGAGGCAAAAGTCGATAATACAAATTGCTGACCATACTGGCATGCGTGCTTTTCTGTTCTTTTTCAGTCATGCTTTTCTTCATATTATTCAGGCAATTCTTTCTATTCTAACTTTATTGATTGGATTGCATATAAAATAACTGCTCACACTTTACCAGTATAAATGGCAAACAGACCAAGCACGATGTCTCTATGTCTGGTCTGCATCCAATCTATAACTGCTGTTTTTCAATCTCTGATGCTTTCCCGGTCTTGACAAATTCCAGCAGTGCTTCAGCTGCCTGATTGATGCCATGATCTCCTTTGTTCGGGAGACCAAGACAGGTATAAATTTCGCCAACAGGAATCTTCTGTTCAAACAGTTCCTCGAAGATTCTGTCTATCAATGCTCCGCATTCCTTCTGCTTCTGCATCGGGCCAAATGGATTGGCGAAGAATGTAGTTGAGAGGCCCTTTTCCTGCGTGGTGCCAAGTGCAAAGCGTTTTCCCTCCACAAATACCGGTTTGGCTTCCTCTTTATCAGTAAACAGATGCATGCCTCTTCTGTCCGTATAGTTATTGGCATAGAGAAAGCAGTCTATCTTATGATCTGCAATGACAACACTGTATGGTGCTGCCGGAAGCACAACACGTGCATTAGCTTTCTCCGGATTAAAGAAGATTGAACGGTCCATATCGCGATAGGCAGTTCCCTTATCCAGATCATCCAGTCTGACGAACGCACCAATCTCAGTACCCTGAGCACGTATTTCGCCATTCTCGTCCAGGTGCAGAGATCCCATGTCATCAAAGACAGTTTCCTGATGGTCAATCAGATCTGAAGCAAGAATGCTGAGTGCTTCAATTGTCTCAGACTTGCCGGCACCGGAGTCGCCCATGAACATGAGCCCCTTCTTTGTGCCGTCCTTCAGGTAGATGTTAACCATAGCTCCGTGAATCGGCAGCCAGCCTTTCTGAATCATTGCCAGATTGTGCAGTGTCAGCAGCATCTTCTTGGTATAGCCAAAGTAATCAATTTCCGGAGCGGCAGAAACTTTGCCAATCCAGATTTCATTCTTCTCATCATGATAGAACACCGTATCTTTCGTGCCATCGGCGTTGCCAAACAGCATGATCGCATCCGGTCTGCGTGACATTGCCTCTTCTCTTGTCGCCATTGCGAACAGGTTGGCCATAGCCGCACAGCTGGAAGAATAGTTGCGATGGAAATACGCATAGATCAGCAGGGATCCGATCTTCGCCGGATAGCAGATCCATTCTTCATTTCCCTTAGCGAAGTTTTCCAGCGGGTTATGATCGCATTCCGTAAAAGTATTCGTGCGTTTGGAAGACTTCGGATGAATGATCAGAGGAGTGCGAATCATAATTCGATTGACAAACGGAATCTGCTCAAGCTGTTCATATTCTTCCGGCATGTCCCACTTATAGTACTGCAGCAGGAAACTGGCATTGGTGCCAGCCTGAAGCTGTCGATATACCAGGTTCGTTGTACCCATGACTTTTTCTTCGATTGCACGGTAAAAATTCATAATAACATCGCGGAAACGGTGATCAGCTTCTATGAAGTTTTGAAGCTGAAAGCCTTCTTCGTGACTGGTGAACAGATAAGAGAAACGCTGCAGACGACGCCAGAAGTCATATCCTTCTTCAATGACATTTAAAAGTCTGCTGCGATCCTTTATCATAGGATCTTCAATCGCTCCCGGTTCCAGAGACTGCAGAAGTTTCAGCAGAAGAATCAATCCTTCTTTACAGTCTTCTTCTGTTTCATATCCGCTCATAACCCAATCATAAAGATCTGAGTGATGTTTTTTCAGATCACGCAGATACAAACTCAGGAAATCTCTAAATCCATCGGAAGATACAAGTTCTGTCGCATTGACAATATACTTCTTGGAAAAGTTGATAATCACTGTGTCGTCGTGGAAGTAATATGCTTCTTTCATTTTATCTTTGCCCTCCGTTTATACTGTCATCCTCTGACGCATTGCTTCAAATCCGAATACTGCACAGGCTCCGGCCGCATTCAGCGCTCCGTGGAATTCCCTGGCATATGGAATATACAGATTCTCACGGCACGCCTGAAGCACACTGGAAGAAAGGCCGCGCATCTCACCGCCGACTGCCAGCAGAAAAGGCTCAGTGAAATCTGCCTCATAATAAGGCGCAGCATCTCTGCGCATCGCAGCGTATGTACGAATTCCCATACCGGCACATTTTACCACAAGAGAAGCCGGATCATCTGCCATAACAATAGGAAGATACTCGAAGGCTCCAGCACTGGATTTCATGATAGTGCTTTCAGCCGTTTCCCATGAACGCGACTTCAGAATCAAACCGGTGCAGCCGGCACAGTACAAAGAGCGCATCACATAGCCAAGGTTGAATGGATCCTCAATTCCTTCAAGCAGCACCAGAAATGGTTTCTGATCCTGCAGACATTCTTCCACTGTCTGAAATGTTCTCGCATCTGCTTCAGCCAGTACGCCGCCATGTGTTCTGCCGGACGCCATTGCATCAATCTCATTGCGTTTGATGCGCTTCACTTCAATTTTCTTATCCTCACAGCGATGAATGAGAAAAGAGATATCCTTGTCATGCTTTGCCTCATCTATATATACGGCATCCACACGACGCTTATTGCCCATGACTGCAGCTTTTACACTGAGACTTCCCTCAAGAATCATCTGCTATTCCCCTTTCTCAGAATATCACCCGGACGCAGACTGACAGGTGCGTTGATACAAAGACGCCGCATCGGCACTCTGCTGGTTTCAATGTACTCTGACTGTTCATTCTGAATCATCTGCAGTTTAAAAACCAAATTCTCTCGACCTGGTGACAGCACTTCAATTTCGTCATTCAAATTGAATGGATTCCTAGTCTCAATCACCGCAGTGTGTGCAGTCTCATTCATTTCTTTTACTGTCGCAAGAAAGCCATGATTGACATCAGCATCGCTGTTTGGATGATGAATGATTGACTCACTGCCGGCAATGCCCTGGTAGAATCCCGAGCATACTTCTCGGTTTTCACCTTTCATGATTTCCATTCGGTGATAAGCCATCCGCTCATCACTGAGCGGCCCGTGTGCATCGTATATCTCATCTATCAGATGACGATATGCAGAAACAATTGAAGCGACATAGTATTCTGTCTTCATTCGTCCTTCGATTTTCAGCGAAGAAACACCGGCTGAGATCAGACCGGCAATAGTATCTGCCGCACAGAGATCCTTGGATCCCATGGTGAACAGATGCTGAGGATCACTGATTTCATTTTCATTCTGGTACAGTCGATACATCCAGCGGCAGCTCTGTGCACAGCCGCCCCGATTTGCATCCCGTAAAGTCATTCGATTGGACAGCGTACATCTTCCTGACAGATTGACGCACATGCCGCCATGAATAAACGCTTCTGTATCAACTGGACTTCCCGCAGCGATTTCCTTCACTTCTGCCATAGTGCACTCTCTCGCAAGTACTACTCGATCAATACCAAGCGAATCAGAAAGAAACTTTGCTGCATATGCATTGGTTACAGACATCTGTGTACTGCAGTGGATTTCCAATTTCGGAGCTTCCGCCCTGGTCAGCGCCATGATGGCAGGAGATGCTTCAATTACAGCATGCACTCCGATATCCTGAAGTGTTTTCAGATACTCCTTCAGTCCTTCGAAATCCTCTTCATGAGGAATGACATTCACTGTCACATGAATGACCGCCTGATGCGCCCTGGCATAGGCACATGCCTCCGCGATTTCGTCAATGCTGAAATTGCCGGCTCTGGAACGCAGAGAATAGTTATGACCGCCTAGATATACTGCGTCGGCACCATAGTCGACTGCTGTGCGGCATCGCTTCAGATCACCGGCTGGCGCCAGCAGCTCAATTTTCTTACAGCTGCTCATCTGATTGTCTTCTCCATATAATATCCCTCTGACAGAATCATTGCAGGATGTCTTCTGATATAGTCCTCTTTGATCTGATCTGGATCGCATCCGCTGAAAACATCCCGATATCCCCGGATCGCATCTGCAGTCTCTTCTGTGCTCATTCCGCTATGTTCCACCAGGAACATATATGCACCGCTTCTGACAAGTTCATCCACAATTCCAAATGACTGAAGCACATAGTCAGTTTCAATCAGCGTGCCATGTTCGTTTTCATAAACCGGCAGATGTTCGCTCCGATTGATTTCCTGAATTGTAATATTCTCAAAGCAGGTTTGCTGTTCTATTCCTTTCGATTCCATATATGCCGACAGAAGTTTTCTTCTGGATACCGACATCATCAGCCGACCATGGATTGTAAAAATACAGTTCCTTTTGACTGTAGCAATCGCTCGGGCTTCTTCCAGTGTAAGCAACGGGGATACTGCCACACCGTCAATCTTCCGATTCAGCCACCACACTGCATCTTCAGGACTTGTCAGAAGCGTATCCGGTTTATAGATCAGTTTTGATACAAGGCCATGCTGTTCCGCAAGCCTGATAACTGCCGGATCACTAAAATAAATATGCTTGAGATTCATGCTGCTCATTTCTTTAATGTACTGTTCCGCTATTTCCATTTCTTCAGGAAACAGCAGCCGGTTCATCAGTATTGATGCCTCGCTGAAATTCTGTATTTCCTTCAGTGTCATCTCAGAAAGATCAGTCACGCTGAAAGCAGCCAGCGGCAGAATCACTTCATCTGCACCGGCATCCTTAAGTATCTTCGCTTCTTTTACAGAAGCTGCTGTTACGGCAATCTGTTCGTCCATGCTGTAAATTCTACCTGCTTCTGATCGCTTTGGGAAGATTCGACTTGACTGATTCAGGTACGCATTGATACGATAGCCATGACAAATGATGAGACTGCGTTAAGTGCTGCAGAAGACGAGGAATTCTGCGGACGAAAAGACATTGTCTTGCGGTAGTCTCATTCATCTCCCCGTGCGAAGGTATTTCCCCTTTCACGTTCGGAGCGGAAAGGCGGTATTTTGCGTTATGCGTGAATCCATCTGGAAATCTTCTGCACAGAAATTAAAATCAACAAGGTATCTTGCAATCATTGCGGCAATGATTGCAATGAAGACTGTCGTTTCTTTCTGGTATATCCCCGTCGGAGAGAATCTGAGAGTAGGGCTGAGTTTTTTACTGGTTGCCCTTGAGGCCGCTATGCTAGGGCCGATCGCCGGCATGGTATCCGGATTCGTCACTGATATTGTAAGTTTTATAATAGCTCCCAGCGGTCCATTTTTCTTCGGCTATACTCTGACCGCAATGCTGGGCTCCCTCTGCTATGCAC
>SABF01000458.1 GCA_009929095.1 Erysipelotrichia bacterium | reverse complement strand
TCCTTACCCTGATACTCAAACTGACTGAGACTTGTCTGGCTCCGGGTTATGGCCATCCCGGTTCCGGCCGGATCGTCATGCCATAGCACAAGGCATGGGTCACTGGTGACATTTGACGGAAACTCCATTCCATCAAACCCTGCTGAATGAACTTTTTCAGCCAGTTGATGAGTCACTGCACGTGTTGAAGTTGTTACATCATTCAACCTTAAATCACTGCATTTAATCAGCTTACTGACCTGAAGGACCCGAATATCTTTCTCAATGACTACTGTACCCATTATGTAATTATCGAGATCTGATTCCCTGAGCCCTGTTTTATGCTGAAAAACTTCCTTCATTGCCGTGTCGGGAGTTTTGGCCACGTACATAGAGCCATTCTCACCATCATTAAGACTGTAACGGCAATCCTCGCCATTACGATTGAAAAAGACACTGCTTCCGCCGTGACTACCGAGCTGAAGCCGGAACACCTCAGTTCCTGATGGCACAGTCATTCCGCACCGCTGGAGCTGTTCGTCCTGTAACTTCCCGATTTTATCGAGAGATGCCACGTCCTGTTCATTCATGCCTGCATTTAGAGAAGTTTCAACAGTCTGATTAACTTCGTCGTTTGGGTTTACCCCTGATTTTGAACTCATATTTTCCACCACCTTTCATATAAGGATTAACATAAGCCATAGGCTTAATCTCCATCGTTTTGATGTTTTGTCCCCCGGACAGAATGCCCGGCTGGACGATGTATCTGTCGCTGTGCTGACAGACCCTCAAAGCATAAACGATTGAGAATGTTAAACAACGGCTTGTAATGCACAGAGGGGCAGAAAAATTACGGTATAGGGGGACTACCATTCATAAAAGAAGACGTGCGGATCCGCTTAAGCCAGAAATCGGATCTGCACGGCGGGAAACCCGCAATGGATATGATAATTTGGCATCTAACATAAAATCATACTTAATATGATATTTAGCATTAACAATTTAATCATATCTGATATTATTATCACCAATTCAGTATGAAATCATTTGAAGTTTGATTTTATACTTAACCGGACATTATCAAACGGGGCGGGCAGGATGGATGACGAAATGATGTTTTCGCTCAGCTATGAGCAAATGACGCAGATGGCAGAAGAGGAAATAAAGCAATGCGATTTTCGCAGGGATGGCACCCATTATGTCTGG
>SABF01000090.1 GCA_009929095.1 Erysipelotrichia bacterium | reverse complement strand
TAAAGAAGGGAGAACCTGTACTCTATTGCGGATCTTCTCTTTATCTGTGTTTGGACTGCAATCAGGAAAACTTCATGGCGAAGTATGGCGTAGACACCGGCAGAGACTGGAAGATCAGCTTTGAACTGAGCAAGGTAAACTGAATTGATCTGCGGTATATCAGATAATCAATAATCCTGTCATGACTGAACTAATCAGCCGCAATGACAGGATTTTCTATAAAAACAGGATAATTGGAATTGTAAATAGTGACAGCACTGTAGAAGTAAATACACAGCGGGAAGCATATGATGCATCTTGGTGATATTTCTGTGACATCAGAGCAGTTGTTGATGCCATCGGCATGCCTGAAAGCAATGCAACGATGATGCTCAGAATGGAATCAAATCCGATTATACGGGTTGCACATAATACAGTAATTGGAATCAGCAGCAATCGAACTGCACAGCCGGCAAGAACTGACCAGTCAATCTTCTGAGCCAGCGTCGTATTGGCAAGAATGGAACCGACAATAATCAGTGATACAGGTGCAGTGCATTTCCCGAGTGAATCACACACACCGAGAATAAACGCAGGGTATTCAAAGTTAAATAATGACGGTAGCAATCCTATAAGCATGGAAAAAGTAATTGGGTTGATGAACAGACTTTTCATAAATCCTTTTAAACTGCTTTTGTAGTCAGGATTGAATATTCGTTCCGCTTCTGTATAGATAAAGATTCTCTGCGGAACAAGATATATATTGGTGATCAGTGCACCAGCAGTACCGAACAGACTCTGAATAATCGGAAGACCGATCATTCCGCCATTGCTGACAACTGTCCCATATCGGAGAGCTTTTTGTTTCTCTTTTGCAAATGGCCGATAAATAAAACTTGCCAGTAAAAGAGAGAATATCTCAACGCCTGCAGCAATCAGCAGAATTCCGAAATAGTTCGAAAGATTGCGGAGGTTCAGCTCAGTGGCAAATGAATAGATAACAGTGCCACTCATAAAGATATACAGAATCAGATTAGTTAGGCTGCGTTCTGCTTCATCAGTAATCCATTTGGCTTTCTTGCAGATGAATCCGATTAAAAGATAGATCGCTATTTTCAATAAAGTATGTATCAGTGCATCCATACTGACCATAATAATAATCCTCCCGAATCATTCTATCGACCGTTGATATTGATATGGGGAAATGCTTAGGACGTGCATAGGTGACGAGAATTAAATTTCACTTAGTTAAGTGAAATGAAAAATGATTCCCTCTTGTGGAGGAACGATAGAATCTATACAATTTGCCCATCGCCGATAAAATTGGAATTGTAATGTAAGCGATTACGGAAGGAGAGACATGAGGCAATTTTTTATTTCAACCCACGGAACTATGGCTAGCGGCATTAAGGAAGCAATACGGATTCTGCTTGGAAATGCAAAGAATGTAACAGTGTTTGATGCATATATAAACCAAGATCGAGTAGAGGATCATGTAGAAGCATGGCTTCAGAAAGTGTCGGAAGGAGATCAGGCAATAATGCTGTCTGATTTGTACGGCGGCAGTGTGAACCAGATACTGTATCGTTACCTGGAACATGAAAACACAATGCTGGTAGCGGGAGTCAGTCTGGCCCTTGTGCTAGAACTGGTATCTGCATCAGAACAGCCGCTCACTTCGGAAGATCTGGATCAGCTCATTGAACAATCCAGAAATGCCATGGTGCAGTGTCGATTGGAAAAAGACGAAGTTCAACAGGAAGAGTTCTTCTAGAAAGGAAAACAATGATCACTTTAATTAGACTTGATGAAAGAATGATTCATGGACAGATTGCAATAAAATGGTCTCGTCATACAAACGTTGATAGAATTGTGGTTGCTAACGATGCTGCATCAAAAAGTTCTATCATTCAGAAATCATTATTAATGGCAGCTCCAGCAACAATTAAGACAACCATTCGATCAATGGATGATGCAATCGATCTTCTCAACAATCCAAAATGCAAAGATCTGAAAATTCTTGTTCTTGTAAAGAATCCAGCAGATCTGATCCGAATGCTGAAATCGGTTCCGGACATTCAGAAAGTCAATATCGGAAACTATGGCCGTGTTGAGGCAGAGCATGAGGGGCACAAACGCAAGTCATACGGCAATAATCTGTATATCGATGATATCGAATTGCCGCTGTTTCAGGAAATTGCACTTCTGGCTAAAGACAGCATCTATCAGACAACACCCGAGGAACCGGCTGAAAATCTTGGAAAACTAGTCAACTCGTGATTCCCGCCCCGTAAGCTTACACATTACAAAAAAGGAAAGAAGAAAGGGGAATTAAAATGATTCAAAATGCGTTACTTTGCGTATTGGCCTACTGGATCTGTCAGACTGTAGATTCACTTCTGTCATGGCAGACATTTTCCCGCCCAATTGTTGCTGCACCGCTGGCAGGACTTCTGCTGGGCGATCCAGCAACTGGAATCATCATGGGCGCTTCACTGGAATCAATATTCATGGGTATCTCTGCGATTGGAGGTTCCGTTCCTGCCGATGCTCTCACATCTTCTATTATTGCAGTCGCATTTACTGTTCTGACCGGTACAAGCATTGAAGAAGGTTTGGCGATAGCAATGCCGATCGGCACACTGATGGCTACATTCGCAAGCTTTGCAACCCCGCTGTTTGCTGCTCTGTCTCCTTACTGGGAAGAACAGGTTGTTAAAGACAACATGAAGGCATTCAAAGTTAAGACATTCCTGTTCCAGTTTACTCTTGGACGCGGACTGCAGATGATAGTTCTGTTCTTTGCTGTAGCATATGGAACAACAGCACTGAACAATCTGCTTGCTTCTCTACCTGTATGGGTCAGCAGCGGACTTGGCGCAGCCAGCGGCATGATGACTGGTGTTGGATATGCAATTCTGCTCAGCATGCTTTGGAATAAGGAAGTCGGATGCTTCTTCTTCCTTGGATTTGTACTTTCAAAATATCTTGGTATGGATTCTCTATCCATCGCTATCGTTGGTGTAGTGTTTGCTATTACCATGTTCTATATCGATAAGAAATTCATTGATTTGAAATCAGCTTATGCTGATGGCAAGGCTGAGATCAAGAAAAGCAATGAGGAGGACTTCTTCTAATGGCTAAGACAGTATATTCTCCAACAGAGAAGAAAATTCTCAATCAGATGTTTGTAAATTCCGGTTTTGTCTTTATTACCTTTACAATGACAAAGATGGAAGCCAATGCATTCTCAATGACAATGCAGCCGGCTCTGGATGAACTCTATAAGGACAAACCAGAAGAAAAGAAAGTTGCACTGCGCAGACATAATCAGTTCTTCAATACGCATGCAGTCATGTTCTCATTTATTGCCGGATTGACTTATGCACTTGAGAAAGAAAAGATCGAACGCGGTTCAGTGGATGATGAGACAATCGATAATATCAAGGTTGCCCTGATGGGTCCTACTGCCGGTATGGGCGATGCATTCTTCTTCAACTGCGTACGTGTCATTGCTGCGGGCATTGCAATTGGACTTTGCTCCACAGGCAATATCCTGGGAACGCTGCTGTTCATTCTACTCTATGGTGGATCACAGATTATTGCCCGTTACTATCTGCTTAGAGCTGGATACAGTCTGGGAACTAGCTTCATCGATACAATTTTTGAATCTGGTTTGATGGATGCTCTGACCAAAGCGGCATCTGTCCTGGGCATGGTTATGGTCGGTGCAATGGTATCTTCACAGGTAAATGTCAAACTTGCATGGACGATCGATATTGGTGGAGCACAGGTTGTTCTGCTAGATGTTATAAATTCCATCATGCCTGGTATCCTATCTATTCTTCTGGTATTTGGCTTAATGAAGCTGATCAAGAAGGGCTGGACACCAACGAAACTTGTACTTCTGATTCTGTTTGGGGCTATTGCATTGGCATTCTGCGGAGTGTTCTAATTCAAATAGTTTAATTTATAGGGCTGTACATTCTGTACAGCCCTATATGTTATCTGCAGTATCGTACAATGGGTACAGAACGTTTGAATTGCATATTACTTGGAGAAAACAGATGAAAGAAATTATTGAACTGATCGGCATAACACTCGGAAGGCGAAAGACACGGCATAGCAAGATTACGTTTGTGAATACTGTGTCTCAGGAACTGATGGATAAAGGAATACAGGTGCAGCTGCAACAGAAATCATCGCTGGGATACAAAATCACGAATCTGCTGATCGGTGATATGAACAGCAGGAATATATTAGTGGCTGGATATGATACTGCCAGTGCAATGATGATTCCCAATTATAAATATAGACCAATGAATATGAAGCAGAATCTATTCCAGGAGAAGATGAATATTCTGCTCCATGCAGCATTGCTGATACCGGCAATATGCATGGTGTTTGTTATGAAGAATTTTATTTGCTTCTCCGTTTTATTGAAAACAATCTCTGTACTGCTTCTGCTTGTCAGTGCAGCTATGGCAGTCTATGGAGTCCTGATGCCGACAGCCAGATTCAATTACAGCCGCAACAGCATTGCCCTGTCTATTGCGTATGCCTGTGCACAAAAGAATATGCGCGGCTGCGGATGCGTGTTTCTGGATTATGCAGCTGAGACCTACATCGGTATGCAGCAGATGCTTAAATATTTTGACTCTGATGCAGACAATAAAACATTCTACGTCCTGGATGCTCTTGCATCAGGAGAAGAAGTATTCGTATGCTCTACATCTGATCTGGCGGGTAAGGCGAAAGAAGCAGCTAAGCTTCTGAACGCGAGATACACTGTCTTGCCGTCCTTGGAGAATACGCCGCTGTCTATGTATAAACACTGCATCTATGTTGTCTCTGGAACTATGGAAAATGGACAGATAACCGTGTATGGATCAAGAACCAAGCAGGATTATAAAGTGGAAGCAGAAAGAGCAGAAGCGATAGCAGAAAGACTTGCTGAGATTATTTCCTGATTGTTTTTTTCTGTCTGAATTGCGCTTATCAAATTCGGTTTTCCATTTCGTGAATTTTTCATTGTCCGGCATAATGGCCTTGAATTCCTTAATAATTTTAGAACTGCCGGAATGAACCTGTACCTGATATCCTGAAACAGTATGAATAACAAAGATGCTACGACTTTCATAGGTCTCCATACTATAAGAATCTATATCGGTAAAGGGAATGCAGTAGCACTGTTCTGAATCGCGTATATCATAGACGACAACTTCATTTTCATGAATATCTATGATTTTGCGGTCTTTAATAAAAAATAGAATAAATAGTGGAATTGCGGAAAAGATACCTCCAAGAATCATCAATCCGGTATTCCGGCTGAATAATAGAACGATTCCAAATGCTAGCACAATCAATAGCTGCGGCTTTTGTATCAGAGTGACACTTTTGCGAAGCGGTGACAGATTTCCAAGATTGCTGACAGACATTTCGTAGTTGATGTTTTCCATTATGATCCCTCTTTGAACTAATTATAAAAGAAAGAATTTATATTCATAGAGGCTGAGCATGCGATAAATTGCCTTTACTCAAAGGAAAAACTCAGACTGCAGAGAATGAACGTGCGATGCTACGATACAGCCATGATGACACGTCTTCTAAATTTATTTCGCTGGCAGGGCATGATTTCCGAAAAAGAACTGAAAGGCCCGATTCCAACTAACAAAGAGATCTATCAAAAGACAATCAAGATTGCCTGGCCAAGTGCTTTGGAAAGTGTTTTGATTGCACTGATCAGTGCAGTAGATACAGCAATGGTTGGAGTTCTTGGCAAAGAGGCGATATCAGCTGTAGGCATTGTTACACAGCCGAAGTTTATAGTACTGGCTCCGGTTCTTGCTCTAAATATTGGGGTAACTGTACTTGTCGCAAGGAGGAAAGGCGAGAAGAATCAGGCTGCCGCTAATGATTACATGAAAAATGCTACGGCAGTATCCTTTGCAATCTCCGTGATACTGTCACTGACTGCATTTATATTCGCGGAACAGTTTCTTCTTCTGGCAGGAGCGAATCTGGACTATCTGGCAGATGGAGTAATCTATTTCCGCATCATTCTGATAGGCAATGTATTCTACTCAACCGGATTAACAATTACTGCTGCGCAAAGAGGAATCGGCAACACTAAGATCAGCATGATTACCAATCTGGCAGCGAATGGCGTCAATCTGGTTCTGAATGCGCTGCTGATCAATGGACTGTTCTTCTTTCCAAAGCTGGGAGTGGCTGGTGCGGCAATCGCAACAAGCATTGGCAACTTTATTTCATTTGTCATTGCAGTTAATTCAGTATCAAAAAAAGACAGATATCTGTTCATG
>SABF01000457.1 GCA_009929095.1 Erysipelotrichia bacterium | reverse complement strand
GTTGTAGACTCTGCTCATACGCTTATTTCCCTCCCACAGGCCAACGCCTGTAACTGCTTACAATTTAGCATGAAAAAATGATAATAACTACTGAATTAAATGAAAATATTTACATTCTACAATAAATCGGATATTTCCCTGTAACAAACTGTCATTTATCATTAGCAGACGTTCTGATTGCATTCATTATGAATATTCGTTGTATGTTAAAATTGTTTCATGAAGATTCAGAAACTGATCTGTGCTGCAATGGCAGCGATAGTAATGGGAGGATGTTCAGCAATTCGTATTGCTGACTGGTTCAATCTGACCGAGGGAGATACGATTGTCATTGAATCCACTGCCGGTACAGTATTTCATGTGGAGCACAACGTACCTGCGCATGCATTCAATACAGATTTTTACTATGATCAGTTAAGTGAAAAGGAACAAGGAACTTATGATCTGATTGCGGCCGGCTGTGCAGATTTCTCTTCCAGCATTTCTCTGAATCCAGTTTCTCTTGATGCATTTTATAAAGCTCAGGCTGCCTTTACCTATGACCATCCGGAGGTATTCTGGCTTCATTCCTTTACTATTCAGTCAATGAATGATCAGGTAGTTGGCGTGTCATACACGATCCAGAATGATTACCGCAGCATTGCAGCCGATCTGCAGTCGATGGCGGATCAGATTATTGCAGGCCTGCCAAATGGCAGCTCACCCTACGATAGAATGAAGTATTTTTACGATTACATTGTAGACAATACGGTCTATGAGGATCAGGAAGACGAAATTGATCAGGATATCCGGAGCGTATTTCTTCATCATTCTTCTGTCTGCACCGGCTATACCAGAGCGTTTCAGTATCTTTGCGATCGAGCTGGAATCTGGTGCACCATGGTATCGGGCACTGTCAGTGACGGTACCGGTCACAGCTGGAACCTTGTCCGCATCAATGATCATTACTACTGGGTGGATGTTACTTGGGGAGATCCGGTATTCTCAGATGCGAAGGTCAATATGATTGATTACAATTATCTGTGTGTGAGTGACAGTCAGCTGCTGAAGACGCATGTTCTGGATCATGGCATCCGAATGTCCAATTATGAATCGGACAGTGTGTTTGCATATCCGACATGCGATGATGATTCTCTCAATTATTTCAAGTTGAATGGAAGCTGGTTTGATGGCTATGATGCCAGTAC
>SABF01000456.1 GCA_009929095.1 Erysipelotrichia bacterium | reverse complement strand
GTCACTCACAATACAGTAAATCTGCACCTGTGCGATAAGATTATCTTCCTTGGCAAGGGCGGGAATCTTTGCTTTGCCGGATCGTATGCAGATGCGTTGACTTTCTTTGGTGTAGATAGCTTGGTTAATGTTTATAACATGCTGACGGACAATGCGCTGGAGTGGAAGAATCAATATGATAAGTCCAAATATAAATCTGTTCCGCAGTATGACCTAGTCAGCAAGACCTCGGGCCAAGCTTCAAGCAGGAATGGCTTAATTCGTAATCTGCGTCAGTTTTTTCTGCAAATCACCGTGTTGAGTAAGCGCTACGCTCACCTAATGATCAATGATCGACAGAGGATGCTGTTGCTTCTACTTCAACCAACTGTGCTGATTTTGCTAATATCACTGGTCAAAGATGGTGAAGAATTTGCCCAATACGAAATGACCAAATCGATTCTTTTTGCACTGGCCTGTGCTGCTTTTTGGATTGGCATCATGAATTCAATACAGGAAGTCTGTAAAGAACGTGTCATTTTAAAGCGTGAATACATGACCGGTTTGAAATTGCCTGCCTATGTTGGGTCGAAGCTTGGAGTAATGATTGTGTTGAGTGCCGTTCAGGCCCTCCTGCTCCTGATCACTTTTAAAATTGTTATCGGCAGTCCGGATGAAGGGATCATTTTAAATTCCTTTATGGATATGTATTTGACAACGTTCATTGCTATTCTAGCCGCAGCAGCGTTGGGACTTCTGGTTTCATCCATATTCAAAAATGCTGATCGGGCACTGACCATCGCTCCAATCCTGGTTCTTCCGCAAATTTTGTATTCAGGTATCATGTTTTCTCTTGATGGGATCAAGGAAACCATATCCTATGTTGTGTTTTGCCGTTGGACTATGGAAAGCTACGGATCTATTGCCAATTTGAATGATCTGCCACTGAAAGCAGAGCAGGATGGCATCGCATTATTTGTTCATGAATTTGAAGAGATTTTTGAGCGCACGAAAGATCATTTGAGTTTTACCTGGCTGATTCTGCTTGGCTATGTCGTGATCTTTGCGATTACCAGTGGCATCATTCTTCGATCTGTCAAAAACGACTAAAAAGCACGGAAGGGAATATTCGATGAGCAGAAGATACTCCATCCGATATGCAGCTATCAGTCATATGGGAAAGGTCAGGACGAACAATGAAGACAATTTG
>SABF01000455.1 GCA_009929095.1 Erysipelotrichia bacterium | reverse complement strand
GGACGTGCATCACAGACATCCTGGAATATCAGGATTCTGTTATTCTTCGTCTGATCTGCCTGACTGTTTGGCATAACATGAGTATTGTACAACTGAGTAACATACCACATGTCACCAACACCGTACTCACGAGCCTGTTCAACAAGTGGAATCTCTCCACCAGAGTAAACAAGGTGCAGTGCGGTTTCCTGTCCCTTATAAACCAGCATCGCTTCAGTATCAAGCTGTCTGGTCGGAATGAACTGAACACCATACTTCTGAGTAACCCATTCAACGGGGCTCATTCCCAGAGTAGTGAATTCATTTGGACGTGCTGGCTGGTTCATAAATGCCCACATTTCTGCCGGATAAAAGAGCAGTGCTCCCTTCATCTGGGCTACATTCATGTAGGTCTTTGAAAGAACCCATTTAATACCCTCAGCAATATCCATCGGAATATTAGATGTGGCAGGATCATCCCAGTGTGCATCTGCGGTAATAGTTTTACCAGCATGAAGCTTAAGGGCGGTCTTGATCTCCTCATCCTTTGCCCAGGCAAGACCACGAGCCACTGCAGTCATCGTATATTCCATCTGGATATCCATCTGGTTACGTGCCTTGGCTTCGTCAGT
This sequence comes from Erysipelotrichia bacterium, assembly GCA_009929095.1. GTDB lineage: Bacteria > Bacillota_I > Bacilli_A > Erysipelotrichales > Erysipelotrichaceae > Bulleidia. The sequence continues at coordinate 582 of SABF01000455.1, read as the reverse complement.
GGTCATTAAACGGGTCTGGTACTTCTTCATCTTGGTATAGATGTCGAACCATCCGAGTTTCTGGTACCGGGCAAGAGTTCCTTCCTCAACTTCCTCAGGATCGAGACGCTCAACCTGTGGAAGAGTCATACCGAAGTTCAGAGCATCAACGCTGCGAGTCTCAACAGCTGCACCGAATTCCAGCATGGATTCAGCTTCAGTGTAGAGAATATGCTTGATGATTTCCTTCTTCATTGCGTCCTTATCGGAAGCTAACTGGCCAAATTTATACACCATGATTAGACCTCCTTAATAATCTGGACACGAATCACAATACATTCAGCATTTACTCCTGCCTGTGCAATACCCTCTGTATCGTCATCAACTGCAGTCATTGCAATACCAAGTGAGTATGCACAGCTAGCGATATCGGAAAACTTATCGTGTTCTCCATATGCCCGGATACCAATCTTATCACCGAGTGCAATAGCTGAGTGACCTTTACAGAGCGGAACTGAAATTTCATCGCCTTCACGATACCGTCTGATAGGCATTGAGACATCTGATTCATAATATGACTCATTATCAACACCGTATACATAC
>SABF01000454.1 GCA_009929095.1 Erysipelotrichia bacterium | reverse complement strand
ATCTTCAATATAAAGATAATCACTGTTTACCGTGGGGTATGTCAGTAATGAAGAAGCACTGCTGCTGTCAGCTGGTGCAGAAGGTGATGGTGTTTCTTCAGCAAAACAGCAGAAAGGCATTGCCATTGTGAGAGCCACTGTCAGAACAGCTGCTTTTTGCAATCTAGGAAAGATCATATCTATATTCTAAAGTAGAGGAAGAAGACTGTCCATTCAGACGTTGCAAAGTTGCACGGAAGAAGATAAACTTAATTGCAGTCAATCAAGTGATTCGATTAGATAGGGTGGTGCATTTATGAGTTCAGCATTTTGGTCTTCACTGGGGTGGTTTGCAGTCGGCGGTGTTGTCGGTGCATTGATCAGTTTCTATTTCACCAGAAAGAATTTTGAAAAGCAGATGAAAGAAAATCCGCCAGTCAGTGAAAAGATGATCCGGGCGATGTTCCTGCAGATGGGCCGTAAACCAAGTGAAGCACAGATCCGTCAGGTGATGCGCTCCATGGGTGTCGAGGATACTTCCGCAAAGAAGCCGGAAGCCAAAGACGCAAAAAAATCAAAGTAAGCAGTTTTGCAGTTGTTTTAAAGGAAGATCAGATAATGGTCTTCTTTTTTTATGAAGGAGTTGTTCCAGTATCGAAATTATAGTGTACCGATTTACTAGAAACAAAAGTGTCAAGGGGTAAAATGTAACAGAATCCGCTGTTTTTCGCGGTATTTCAGACACTTTCATGTTGAAGAACATTCTCTTTGTTCTATAATTAACGGGTAACAACAGGAGGACATATGAGTACTGAGAATAAAAAGGTTTTCCAAGCAATGGATGGAAACGAAGCTACTGCCCATTCTGCGTATGCATTCACAGAAGTAGCTGGTATCTATCCGATCACACCGTCTTCTCCGATGGCTGAACATGTCGATGACTGGTCTACAAAAGGCCGCACCAATGTATTCGGTGATAAGGTAAAGGTGGTTGAAATGCAGGCTGAGGGCGGCGCTGCCGGCGCTATCCACGGAGCTCTGCAGGCAGGGTCACTGGCCGCTACATTTACAGCTTCCCAGGGATTGCTGCTGATGATTCCGAATCTTTACAAGCTTTCTGGTGAAATGCTTCCGGGTGTCATTCATGTCGCAGCAAGGTCGCTTGCTTCCCATACACTGAGCATCTTCGGTGATCATCAGGATGTCTATGCATGC
>SABF01000089.1 GCA_009929095.1 Erysipelotrichia bacterium | reverse complement strand
GATCTATGATGTTCTATACAATCTGGCAGAGTATCAATATGACGACGCAATCCGTCTCATTCAATCCAATGATAAAATCTTTCGCGGCGATATTGACCAGCTGCTGATTCGCAATGTCTCACTGTTTCTTGCACACATTGAGGCAAACAACAAAACCGCGGCCAAAAAAGCATATCCTGAGATAACCAAACTCAAAGGAGCCAAAGTCAAAGGAAAGAAACTCGCATCACTGTATAACTGGGAAGAACTGGAAGCGCTGAATTATTATATTTCCAACGATTATAAAAAGGCTGTCAGCACTTATGAAAAAGTACAGACAGACTTTATGAACAGCCGTGAACTGACTCAGTACTATTATTACTACGCACTGTCTCTGGATAGCTGCGGAAGGAAGTCAGAAGCAGAAGAAAAAATGAATGAGATTATCAAAATAGGAAATAAGCTTCCTGTATGTGATAAAGCAAGAGAGTATCTATCATGAAAGTAAATTATTCTATTGTCCAGAAACGCCGTGATGACATCATGGTCATGATTCAGAAATTAGGCAATGTTACGATGGATCAGCTCAAAACAGATTTCAATGTCTCTGACATCACACTGCGAAGAGATCTTCAGTACTGGGAGGATCGAGGCGCAATTCTCCGCTATCATGGCGGCGCCAAACTGGTTCAGCATATGGTTAACCATAATAATTCCAATTTCACTAATGATCGATACAAAAGAGCAATTGCCAAGTATGCAGCTATGCTTGTAGAAGAAGGAGACACCATATTTATCAACACAAGTTCCACTGCCCTTCTGGTAATTGAATTCATTGTCGGCAAGCACTGCACTGTGATCACAAACAATGCCAAAGCACTGCTGGTCAAACACGATCCTTTGTTATCTATTGTTCTTACCGGCGGCGAACTTCGTTTTCCAAAGGAAGCAATGGTCGGTGATTTTGCACTGAATAATCTGAATCGTGTATTGGCAAACAAGTGTTTTCTCGGATGCAGCGGCATCAGTGCAGAGGACGGAATTACAACTGCAATCCTTTCAGAAACTGCAGTCAATGAAACCATGCTTCGACGAACATCAGGGTCAAAATTTGTTCTTTGTGATTACACAAAGGTAGGAATGAAGCATAGTTTTCTATCTGGTGATCTGGACGCAATTGACTGTCTGATTACTGATGTCAACGCCGATGAATCCTCTGTTGAAGCAATCAAAGAGCACCATGTCAAAGTCGTTAAGCTGGAACCGCTGATTGTTACTTCTCCAACTCTGGATTCCTGAGCAATGAAATTCATTTTTCTGTCATCTTTCTATGCCAGCTAATATAAGTTATTCTTCTGCATCATTCAGATGACTTTTTACATTGCTTTGGACATTGCCATCATTGATATGGCGGCCATTCCGCCAATGGCATAGATCCCGTTAATCACAAGACAAATCTTTATTAAAATGTTATGCATCTTCTCTTTACCGTACAAGACGGCTGTAAAGACACCGCCGAATATCATAAACAGTGCGTAAGAGAAAATTATAATTTCTGCAGCAGGAGACTGCAGTGCCCAGGCATTGGACCTGAGCGGTAATATTGTCCAGGGAATAAACAGCATCACAATACTGATGCCGGTCAGCACTTTTTCTTTCATGTTCAGTTATCTCCTTTCAGTCTCTCCGAAACGAAGGCATGATACTGCCAGGCATATTGCTGTAACCGCAATTGCAATCGGCAGGATCACCGGGTAATCTATTCCGGCCGTTGTCATGTTTGCGGCAATCTTTCCGTACTCCGCTGTAATTGCATAGAACGGATAGCATATTGGATAAACAAACCAGAACTTGGTATTGATCATTATGATGGACGGCACGATTGAAGCAAGACCAATTCCAATTGCAAATACCGGTGTTTGAATACATACCGAAAGCATCCAGAACAGCGCAATCATCGGAATTGAGAATAGAAAGATCAGCACTGCCTCCTTTGCCACAAAGATTGGAGACAGCATAAAGTTATATCCCTGCATATTTGATGCGATTGCTGCACTTATAAAGTACATTCCAACAGTCATTAGAATTTGTACCGCAGCCAAAGACACCAATACAGTAAATTTTGCCAGGCATAGCTTTACAGTGTTTACCGGCAGAGAAAGCATTTTAAGAATGCCTCGATTCTCCCGCTCAGTCTGTGTAATCAGCACTGTTCCCACGACAATACTCGCAGGAAAGATAAACCATGCCATACCTAATAATCCCTGAATCAGAAAATTATTTTCCGGTGAAATGCCAATATCCTGCATGCCAAAGCTTAGTTCGGCGTTGAACACTGCCGGAAGCCAGAGAAATACTGCTGCCGCAAAGAATATCAGAATCATTTTTGATCGTTTGATTTTTTGAAATTCAACATCTACAAGCGATAAGAAATTCATTCGCATGATCTCCTTCCTTTTACGTAGATCAGTTCTGCTGATCCTGCAATGACTGTCTCAATGCATGCAGCAGTGCAGTACCAGAGCGTGCTGTTTCCTGCCGCAGTCGAAAGTGTCTGAAACGGCAGGGCATACGGGAACAGCGATAGCAGAAAGTTTGATGAAGGAAGCAGCGTTGCCGTAAAAACACAGACAATACCGATTCCAAGTGAAACCCACATATTTCTGCAGGCAGACGCAATGACCAGAGAAAATGCCGCTGCCGGGATCATCATCAGGAACATATAGCAGAAGTTTTTGATCATGTCAGAAATTAAACCGGCTTCTGCTGTGAACCAGTGCGCCACGCAGAAGGCAATTGCGACTGCTTCCATGAGATAGACAGCCGCGATCAGCACCGTCATCAGAATGAACTTTCCAAAGAATATCGTGCTTTCTCTGATCGACAGTGTTCGCATTTTCTGTATCGCATTGTCTGCATACTCAGTGTGGTACATCACGCAGGCCCCTGCCACAGCAAACAGTACATTCAGCATTGCCATCATCTGCCAGTTTCCATTCAAGAGAACTGTCAGCGGTGATTCCGCAGTATTGGTAAAGCATCCTGTCCGGAAAGCGATATTGAGAACAGGAACCAGTGCCGCAAGCAGACCGCCGCATATGAATGCAGAGACGCAGCCGGTTCTTCTTAGTTTTTTCCCTTCCAATAGTATTGTCATCTCAGCGAACCCCGCTGTCTGTTATCCGCGTCGATCAGAGCCAGGAAAGTATCTTCAAGATTATCTGTAGGATAGCCCTGGATTGCCGCATCCCTTTTCAGTTCTCCCATTGTTCCCTCAAACAGCTGATGACCATGATTTAGAATTCCAATATAATCTGACATCAGTTCAATTTCTGACAATAGATGAGAAGACACCAGGATTGTGCAGTCATACTTCTTTGGAAGAGATCGAATCAGTGTTCTGATTTCGTGAATGCCAACCGGATCCAGTCCGTTTGTCGGCTCATCAAGGATAAGGATTGGCGGCCTGCCGATCATGGCACCTGCCAGCCCCAGTCTCTGCTTCATTCCCAGAGAGTATTTCTTTGCAAGTCTGTCTTTATACTGGGTCAGCCCTACCAGTTCCAGAACTTCAGGCACAGATGATTTTGGCAGATCCAGTATCCTGCGCAGAATATCCAGATTCTCCTCTCCGCTCAGATTGCCATAGAAGGCAGGCGCCTCGATAAATGAGCCAATTTCTTTTAAAATAGCTACTCTGTCATCAGGATATTTTTTTCCATCAATCGTAAAGTTTCCGCCTGTTGGCTTCGTCAGTCCAAGAAGCATTTTCATCGTCGTGGATTTCCCTGCACCATTCGGGCCTAGAAATCCGTATACCGATCCTTGAGGAATATGAAGATTTACTGCGGAAACCGCAGTGAATCCTCCATATTTCTTTGTAAGATTTTTAGTTTCAATGACGTTCATCATATTTCACTCCTTTGTTTACGTCCCCAGAATACTCGTCCAACCTTGTGCCAGCATTCTCTATACCTTACATTTCCCTTACATTTATTGCTCAGCAGAAATGAAGCGCAAAGATATGGTATAAAACAAGCAGAGAGTAGGTGATCTTATGGGCTTTGAATATTTAAAAAACAAACGTATTTTGCTTGTGGATGATGAACAGGAAATGCTGTATATGGTCACCTCAATCTTGAAGGAAGAGGGATTTACGAATATACAGACTGCCGCGAATATCAGTTCAGCGCTGAAGGCTGCAGATTCTTTTCATCCGGAACTGGCTGTTCTTGATGTTATGCTGCCGGACGGAAATGGGTTTTCACTGATGGAATTGCTCAACAAAAAAGCAGATTATCCCATTCTCTTTTTGACTGCCCGCGGTGAAGACGAAGATAAATTCAAGGGGTTTAGTCTTGGTGCTGATGACTATATTGTCAAGCCTTTTTTGCCCAGAGAACTTGTTTTCCGCATTACAGCTATCCTAAGAAGAAGTTACAAAGATGAAAATCCATTTGTTAAGCTTCATGACAGTGAAATAGATTTTGAGCGGGCAGAAGTAATAAAGGATGGCAAGCATATTCCGCTTACTGCAAAAGAACACGAACTGCTTTCTGCTCTCTATCGCAGTGCTGGCAGAATTGTAACAATTGATGCCTTGTGTGAAGCCGCATGGGGTGACAATCCATATGGATATGAAAATTCTCTTATGGCGCATATCCGCCGTATTCGAGAAAAAATAGAAAGCAATCCATCTCAGCCTGTTTCACTGCTTACGATAAAGGGACTGGGATATAAACTGATTGTTGAGGACAGATGATATGAAAAGTGTGCCAAAGCTTATTAAACGATTTATCGGCATCCTGCTGCTCAGCACTGTATTGATTCTGGTTTTGAATATTGCCGTTATTTTCTTCATCGGATTGAAACAAATGCCAAACAGTTCGCCTTATGCAGCAGCAGATGAAACAGCATCTTCTTTGACAAAGACAGATAGCGGATACATCCTGGATTCTGCTGCACAGAAAGTACTTGATCAATCCCATGCATGGGCCATTTTTATCGACAACGACACTCACAGAATGGTGTGGCATACTGATAATCTTCCGGATGGTATTCCTTCAGAGTATTCACTCGCCGATGTTTCTTCCCTTACCCTTGGATATCTCAAAGACTGTCCAACTTATGTTGGCGAGAATGATTATGGCATTATGGTTTTAGGCTATCCTGCAGACAGCTATTGGAAATCAATGTGGCCAAGCTGGGACTATCATTTCATTGCCGATTTGCCACAGACTATTCTGATTGCTTTTCTCTGCAATATCTTTTTGATATTCATCATCTATATCACTGTTGTAAGCCGACTGATTAAGTCTGTTAACCCAATTATCTGCGGCTTGAACGGTCTCACTTCAAATGAACCGGTAACCGTGCAGGAAAAAGGAGTGTTTTCCGAACTCGCCAGATGTATCAATCAAACTTCAGCCACCTTGCAGGCGCAGGACAGACAGCTGAAAAAGCGGGAGACCGCAAGAGCAAACTGGATTGCCGGCGTATCTCATGATATTCGCACACCTCTGTCTATGGTAATGGGCTATGCAGGACAATTGGAGAATGCTCCCAGCCTTTCTGAAGACGAACGCAAAAAAGCATATGTCATTTTGAAACAGAGCGAAAAAATGAGCAATTTGATCAATGATCTGAATCTCGCGTCCAAACTCGAATATAATATGCAGCCAATTCATCTTCAAAGTCAAAATGCTGTGGCTCTTATACGTCAAGTTGTGGTGGATTTCTTAAATACTGATGCAGAGAGTAAATATCCTATTCATTGGGAAACCGACAGTGAACTCCATTCATGTATTATTCAGGCAGACGGTGATCTGATTAAAAGAGCGGTAAGCAATCTGATCAGCAACAGCATCAATCACAATGAAAATGGATGTTCTATTTATGTCTGCGTGCAGGCAGAGCAGAATACGTGTGTCATTTCTGTTGAAGATGATGGCGTCGGTGCTTCAGATGAACAAATAGAGAAGCTGAATACTGCATCTCATTATATGGTATGCGACGAAAACATCACGGAACAGCAGCATGGCCTTGGCCTTCTGCTTGTAAAACAGATTGCCGCTTCACATAACAGCAGAATTGTTATTGGTCATAGCAAATATAATGGATTTGCAGTCAGTATTATTCTGCCTTTATAAGCAATACAGTACTCATGTCTGAAAACAGAATATTCTTAACCTGACAGCAAATTCTGCATCCAGTATTTCTTATGTCTTACGCTGCAGACTGATGAGCATCAGATGACAGCTCAGGCTATGAAGATGAATGGCGTTCTTTTGCCTGCCCTGTCATCTTCATCGAATTAATTCAGCATTCCTTTATACAATCACCCGATCAGACAAACCCATATCACTGCATAGTTGTCAAT
>SABF01000453.1 GCA_009929095.1 Erysipelotrichia bacterium | reverse complement strand
GAGTGCAGCACTGCTGTACTTTACGCTGACTGCCGCGGCAGGTCTTCTTGAAGCCGGGCAGAATGTCATGATCACAAAACTCGGCCAGATTATCACCCATGGTCTGCGCAGTGAACTGGATCAGAAGCTTGAACGTCTTCCGGCTTCCTATCTGACCGCTCATCCAGCCGGAGAAATCGCGTCCCGCTTTGTGAATGATGTAGATACCGTAGACTCTCTGTTTACTAACGGCATTGTCTCGATGTTTGCGGATGCCTGCAAAGTGATCTCCATTCTGATTGTCATCTTTACGAGAAGTCTTGGATTGGGCATCCTGATGATCATTGTGACACCGCTGCTATTTCTGATGACCCGCACATTCCAAAAACGGATGCTCAAGGCACAGATGGAAAATCGCACTGCCATTGCCCGAGTCAGCAATCACATACCGGAAACAATCCGCAACATCCGCATGATTCGTTCTTTCCATGTCCAGAAACACATGGAAGACCGATACGATGATTATATTGACGAAAGCTATCATGCGACAGATCGTTCCAATCTCTATGATTCTATCTACTCTCCCATTGTCATTCTGATCAGTGCATCAGTCATTGCCGTAATGATGATCTTTGCGGCTGCAGGCGGAGAATTTCAGCAGCTGTTTGGCATGAGTGTCGGTTCTGCTGTTGCGATATCAAAAGACCAATCGATCCCGGTATTAGAGGGGGTCCAACTCATCTGTGGTGATCCACTTACCATCCTGTCACAGTATAATGAGGAATTTGATCTGGTCGTTGTAAACCCGCCGTTCGATACACCAGTCAGATCATTTGAGCTGCCTTCAGAAGATAGAAATACAGTCAGAATTGAAGACGAGGAACGAAACCTTGTCATGCTCAGATCAGCCCTCCTCCTCTCACCTGATGGGGCACTCTTTGCTATTGTTCATCCTGATTATTTAGCCTTTATCAATGGAGAAAAGCAAGAAATTTGGAGTCAGGTAACTGGAGGGGAACACCATGAGGCCAAGAAATCACAGGGATATATTAAGTGGTATTATGATGCCATCGTATTAAGTGACGCTATTTTAGTTTTAAATTTTGATAAGAAAGGAATTAAAAATTATATTGGAGGAAATACTTTGATGGAAATGGCCTTTGCACATGTTAACAATAAAAAAGTTTTTTTATTGAATGCTGTGCCAGAAGATGTTTCCTA
>SABF01000452.1 GCA_009929095.1 Erysipelotrichia bacterium | reverse complement strand
TTGTATAAAGCGTGTATCACAATAGATATAGTGCAGAAATCATTGGAAGGCATGAGACAGTGCTATTTTTATTCAATTGGTAATATAATGCCCTTATGACAGAGAAAGAAAAAGTAATTGTAATTGCCAGTACAAATCAAAGAAAGATACGCGAGTTCAAAGAAATGCTTGAACCAAAAGGATATGCAATTAAAACTTTTGCAGATCTGCAGACCCTGCCTGAGACAGAAGAAACAGGCACTACATTTAGAGAAAATGCCATTTTAAAAGCTCAGGCTGTAACAGATCAGCTTCATATTGAAGCTATCGCTGATGATTCCGGACTGGAAATAGATGCATTTGATCGTGCTCCTGGTATTTACAGTGCCAGATATCTTGGTAAAGACACTCCCTACGATTATAAAAACAAGGTAATTCTGGATCGTCTGAAAGGTAACACTAATCGTTCATGCCGATATGTATGCGCGATTGCATTCACTCGACCAGATGCTGAACCGGAAGTATTTCAAGATACAGCAGAGGGAATGATCGCAGAAGTTCCATCAGGCAGTAACGGATTTGGATACGATCCAATTGTATTTTATCCGCCTCTTGGAAAAACAATGGCTGAGATGAGTGACACCGAGAAAAATCAAATTTCACATCGCGGGAAAGCACTTGCAAAATTGGAGAAATGGCTAAATGAAAAGAGGTAGGATTTCTGCTTCCATTGCATTCTTTCTTCTGATTCTGTCTGTGCTTGTTACAGTGATCGATTTCTGCAGTTTTCAAAAAACTTTCTATGAACAGGAATATCTGAAAGACCATACAGCAGAAAAAATAGGGATGAGTGATGAAGATTTAATGTCTTCTACCAGTGCATTATTGGATTATCTGAGAGATTCGAGAGAAAGTATATCTATTAGTGCTTCAGTGAATGGATATGCACAGCAGGTATACAGCGAACGGGAAACAAGGCATATGAAGGATGTGAAGCAGCTTTATCAGCACGCGATCATTCTTCGAAATACAGCATTTCTGACGGGTTTGGCATTTCTGTTATATTCCATGCTGAAGAATAAAGAGCCGCGCTCGCTGATTCTGAAAACGGGTTACAAAAATGGAATGATGACAGTCGGTGCATTGATTGTGTTTATCACAGTTGCTGCTCTGGCCGATTTCGATGCGTTCTGGATTTCTTTTCATAAGCTGTTCTTCAAC
>SABF01000003.1 GCA_009929095.1 Erysipelotrichia bacterium | reverse complement strand
CTACTACTGTTGGAAATGACAAGGATCGAAAACAGCAAGAAGCTTCGAAAGCATTAAACATAAGTTCTACTACTGTTGGAAATGACAAGGATCGAAAACGTCGAGGATTGTCGACAAACGATAGAGCATGTTCTACTACTGTTGGAAATGACAAGGATCGAAAACATCACCAACTGCGATTGAGGTGTGGCTTGCGTTCTACTACTGTTGGAAATGACAAGGATCGAAAACAATATATTGTCGTGGCTTTTTCGCCTTTTTGTTCTACTACTGTTGGAAATGACAAGGATCGAAAACTAATGAGAATTAGCAAATCTTTTTCGCGTTGTTCTACTACTGTTGGAAATGACAAGGATCGAAAACCACGGAAGCAGTTGTTCTCTGGCTCGACGGGTTCTACTACTGTTGGAAATGACAAGGATCGAAAACTTGCTTCAGTGGACATACTAAGTATGCTACGTTCTACTACTGTTGGAAATGACAAGGATCGAAAACATGCCAGGATGGCTGTGGCCGTGCTGGAGCGTTCTACTACTGTTGGAAATGACAAGGATCGAAAACCTTGCTTTTTTGTTAAACCTGCACGAACTAGTTCTACTACTGTTGGAAATGACAAGGATCGAAAACCTAAAATAGTGCATGATTAAGCCATAAATAGTTCTACTACTGTTGGAAATGACAAGGATCGAAAACTCTTGCTTTTCTCATGATCTCACCAGTGTAGTTCTACTACTGTTGGAAATGACAAGGATCGAAAACATATACCTCGGTACTACGGATACAGGGACTGTTCTACTACTGTTGGAAATGACAAGGATCGAAAACAGTCCTTCCAATTTCCCACGATGAAACTGTGTTCTACTACTGTTGGAAATGACAAGGATCGAAAACGGTGTTCGGATTCTGCGGATGGAAAGTTGGGTTCTACTACTGTTGGAAATGACAAGGATCGAAAACACGAAGCTCTATCACTGGATGAAACGGAAGGTTCTACTACTGTTGGAAATGACAAGGATCGAAAACCTTCCATTGATGTACGATCCTTCTTTGATCGTTCTACTACTGTTGGAAATGACAAGGATCGAAAACCAGCCGCTGAATTGGCAACTGATGATACACGTTCTACTACTGTTGGAAATGACAAGGATCGAAAACTGAGAATCTCAACAGATCAGTTCTGCAGGTGTTCTACTACTGTTGGAAATGACAAGGATCGAAAACCCTAATATCTCAATCCTGGAATACGGTCTGGTTCTACTACTGTTGGAAATGACAAGGATCGAAAACAATAAGAATCATCGAAGATCTTCTTCATCAGTTCTACTACTGTTGGAAATGACAAGGATCGAAAACTGAATTCATATTCTCCTTCCGGAAGAAGAAGTTCTACTACTGTTGGAAATGACAAGGATCGAAAACGTATGCCAATCACAGCTACAACATCAATTTGTTCTACTACTGTTGGAAATGACAAGGATCGAAAACCGTGGCAACACGGATTTATAGTGTGTTTGCGTTCTACTACTGTTGGAAATGACAAGGATCGAAAACATACAAGAAGGTATGGTTCTTCATAAATATGTTCTACTACTGTTGGAAATGACAAGGATCGAAAACCCGTTGATATTTCTTGGACACATCTGAAGAGTTCTACTACTGTTGGAAATGACAAGGATCGAAAACCATAAGAGAACTTCCGATTCCTTCAGAATTGTTCTACTACTGTTGGAAATGACAAGGATCGAAAACCAGGCATCGAAGAATCTCAACCTAGCCACAGTTCTACTACTGTTGGAAATGACAAGGATCGAAAACAGAAAATGGCATCCACATCTTCGTCTGTTAGTTCTACTACTGTTGGAAATGACAAGGATCGAAAACCCTTGCGAAGTTCTTTCGAATTACCGCAAGGTTCTACTACTGTTGGAAATGACAAGGATCGAAAACCCTACATATGTATTTCCATCAAAATTATCTGTTCTACTACTGTTGGAAATGACAAGGATCGAAAACCGCATAGATCGGTTCCGGCAATCAGGCTGTGTTCTACTACTGTTGGAAATGACAAGGATCGAAAACACCAAGATCGATCGTTATTCAAAACGTTTGGTTCTACTACTGTTGGAAATGACAAGGATCGAAAACGGAGGAAAAGTGATGGACTGTACAACATGGGTTCTACTACTGTTGGAAATGACAAGGATCGAAAACTGACAAATAGGCATACTATACTTTACTAGAGTTCTACTACTGTTGGAAATGACAAGGATCGAAAACTGGTGAATACCTCAACGCACTAATCGCCGCGTTCTACTACTGTTGGAAATGACAAGGATCGAAAACAAAGGAAGAGGTAGTCTTTGTCTATGAATCGTTCTACTACTGTTGGAAATGACAAGGATCGAAAACGAACGCTGACAAGTTCGATCTGACTAAGTAGTTCTACTACTGTTGGAAATGACAAGGATCGAAAACCATGGCACTGGACCGTAGTGCCTGCGCGTCGTTCTACTACTGTTGGAAATGACAAGGATCGAAAACAGTTCATACGCAAAAGAAAGAGCGATCTGTGTTCTACTACTGTTGGAAATGACAAGGATCGAAAACGAAGTTAGCAATGTAGTTGCCGGATGCCGTGTTCTACTACTGTTGGAAATGACAAGGATCGAAAACTTGGATAGTCTGATTATTCTGCGAAATCACGTTCTACTACTGTTGGAAATGACAAGGATCGAAAACGCATCGACGCATTGAACTCCATACGCGCCAGTTCTACTACTGTTGGAAATGACAAGGATCGAAAACAATCCGCATGATTCGGGAGAATGTAAAAGGGTTCTACTACTGTTGGAAATGACAAGGATCGAAAACACGGTTTAAAAGTTTCATTCGATTTTTTGGGTTCTACTACTGTTGGAAATGACAAGGATCGAAAACCATGCATATCTGAATTATTCGGATAGTAGAGTTCTACTACTGTTGGAAATGACAAGGATCGAAAACCAAGCATGGCATTTTCAAGCTCAACAGATTGTTCTACTACTGTTGGAAATGACAAGGATCGAAAACTGCTGACTCCAGAATTGCTCATGGATTTATGTTCTACTACTGTTGGAAATGACAAGGATCGAAAACCTCAAATCCTTTCATTTCAGTGAATGCTATATACGCCGTAATCTTCATCTACAATGAGATTGTTAGTGACCACTACATCACTATCGGCTAAATAATCCACAAACAACAGATAGCAGTTACTGGTATTGACATACTTATTTAACTCTGTAATTTCACTTCCTGTCAACATTGGTAATACGTGATTGATAATATAGAACTTCTTTCTAAAAATCTTTGATTCAACATTAATTATAGATTTCATTCGCTCAACAATTGGCATTTCCTCATCAGGTTCAATTACAATTCCGAGCATTTTGTAATACATTGATGAATCAAGTTCCTCTTTGTAATCGTAGTCAACTTCTAGGAGATTCAACGATTGTAAAACGGGCTGAATCAGGCTCCTATATCTTTCTGTTTCTTTGTTTTTCTCTATTACCGACTCATGCAATTCTGCAATATAAGACTTAACAATTCTTTCCACGATCTGCTTGGTGTCAAAACTATATAAATCAATATCTTGAATATACAGAATCTCCTTACTATTAATTCGCTCGTTATCTTCAAAGAAAACTATGTCATTGTAATCTGATTCATCAAGCTTTGTTCGCAGAAACCTGCATGTTGAACGATACAATTGTTTGTTGTGTACATTCAGCAGTCCAACACCCGGCTCCTGTATACATAACTGTTGATCAATTCCGTTGATTGACACCTTCATATAATCACCAATCTGTCAGTTGTATTGCATTCTCTATATGGACTTTCTCCACATATATATGTAATGCCTGCAAACTGATTCTCTGTAACTATGAGACATTGTACAAGGCCTGATTTAGGTTTATTCCTTTTCAATTTTTCTAATTCAAGTTCACAAGCACCATAATTAGTCACAAGTTTTGAATAAACACTTTCTTGAACCATCAAATATCCGTCTTTGATCATATAAGTACGAAAGTGCCTATATTCTTTTTTGTCTGCATTTGTTATCACCGGTAGATCAAAGAATACAAGCATTCTCATAAATCTACACCTCGCTGTATTCGAACCATTGATCATCAATTCCCCCAGCCTCTATTCCCGCCAACAGTTTTGTTACATAGATTCCTATGATATTTGTTAAGTACATTTTTTTCTCTTGATATATCAATTGTCTGTTTGTCAGATTTACCAGATCCAGTTTTGCGTTCTTTCCAAAGTACACTTCCTGATTATCATATGCAAACTTATCTATCAGCGGTCTGAACGGTTCCATAAAATCACAGGATAGATTAAATGGATTAGTAGGGCCTCTGTGATGTATGCCGATCTGAGTAATATATCCGTTATTGGCTATCTCCCTGTTAAACATAGAAAGAAGTATCGTATATCCATAGTTTAGATACGCATTGATATTGTTTTCGTCGTCTCGCGAAAAATTTGTACCAAACAAAGAATTGAAGTACACCTTTGCCGCATGTCCTTCACGATTGGTCACATCATCATTTTCAATTTGATCAATGTATGTAATGAGTTTCTGGCTTATCTCTTTATCTGCATATGCAAGAACTCTTGCTTGATACATGATCTTGTACTTTACTATTTTCTTCCAGATTTCTCCGCAATTCTGCAGCTGCCAGTTTACTTCTTTTGAAACCATTTTTGAACTGTTATAAGCCGCATAATATGGTGTCAGTTCCATTGATGGATTATGCTTTTCATCGCAAATAATCACTTTTATCTTTGCTTTAATCAATTCATTCATGACATACACTGACATAGTAGACATATTGGTATCAATGATGAGTGTGTTGATTTCGGACAGATGAATCTGTTTAACTTCATCTGTCCGTATCATCAGATAATTATTTTTAAAACTCAAATGACATTGACTTGATATATATACTGTACGCCAACTCATAGTTTAACAGTTGTTTTATAGATACCTGACGGAGAAGTAAAGACCCACTGAGTCGCATCCAGGTTTATTGACTTACAATAAAATCTACCAAATTGCGAAGCATAAACCGGCACGCTTCCAATGTCCATACTTCCTCCGCCGCTAATCGTGATCGCATACAACAATTGATCAATTTCCTTGATCTGCGTCTCCGTATCTGTCTTTTCGAATTCAGTCATTGCTTGTTTTGTTAATTCTTCAGACGAAAGCACATTCGTCTCATCTGCGTTGATAATTTTCCCAAGAGCACCATCGATCTTGCGACGCAGAAGCGGTATCTGCAAATATATCTTCTTAAGTAGGTTAAAATACACTCGAGAAAGTTCTTCTGTGGAAGGCTTATCCTTTCTATGCTTTGCCGCATATAAAACAGTTCGATCTTCCGCAGAGAGGAATATTGGCTGCCGGACTCTCCACTCTTCTGGAGATGTCATTGTAAACAGACAATTGTTTTCAATGAATGCCTGTCCAAGTTCGATCTTTCTGATGATCTCCACATTTGGTACACCAAGCTCTTTTTTAACATAATCTGCTTCTTGGTCTGGCCTCTGCAGTAACGCGATTGGAATACTGACTACTGTCCCCAGAGTCTTTTTTCCTTTACTGTATCTGACAGCCAATCCATAAGATTTCTTTATACTCTTATAACCGCCGTATTTATTCACGGGTTTGGTTCTCTTTGTGGCGATTCCAGTATTCACTTCCTTTGCAAATTCATCTTTTGAATATATCGTTGCATCGTATAGCTTCCCATCCGCTTGCCTTGTCTGGTAACTAAAGAAGTAATTCTTATAACTGAAGATTTTCTTGATATATTCAATTTGTTCAGTGCCACCCCAGTAAACCACTCCGGTATCCTTGTTATAAAGAATTTCATCTTTCATTTTATTAACAATAAAGCTGTACATGATACGTTCATCCTTTACCGTGTCACGTCCATGATGCTTGACATATTCGATCTTGATACGATCAACTATGTCATCCTTTATATAGCGATATTCTATTTTCCCTTCGCTGCCAAGATACGGGAAACGATTCTGAACAAATCCGCCCATTAGGCAGGCAAGATATGCATCCTGAGCATGATGAACACTATTAAGTTCTCGAATTTTATAAATCCCAAACTTTTTTCTGAATTCACTTGATAATGGGGCATGAAGCGTACGAACATTGCTCGCTGTATAGTAACTGGAAAGAATGTTTTTTACATGAACACAGATCTGCCTTGTCTCTACAAGCTGTCTTGCAACAAACCCTGCTCTTTCTTGTTCTGTTACTGTTTTTCTTGTTAGGTTATGAAATTTCTTGCTGCCGATGAGGTTCATGTCCATTAGTGATTTCCACCACAGATACTGATGTTTCACAATGCTGTCATCAAGAAGCAATGAATCTGCTTTTCTCTGATTTTGTTCAGAAATCACCAGCGCACGATTCTCGACTGAATTATCGACAATATAGGACTGTGGAAGAATATGATCTATCTGATATTTATCTAGCTGGCTGATATCAAGCGGCAACCCGGAATACATGCATTTTCCCTGCTGTATGAAGTACAAGTAAAGTCTGTCATTATCAAGATTCTTCTCATTCTTCTCAAGTTCTTTCTTGATATCGCTTGTGGACAGATACTCTTTATAGATTTTTTCCAATTGTCTGTATCTGCTGATGGTCTGTTTCTTCTCTCCTTCGTTTCTGGCAAATTCAAGATAGATATTCTCAGGTTCTCTCTTCATATACTTGACAATATCCTGCACAACTCTGATAGACTGCCAGATTCCTCTCTTTAGTGCAGGTGATCCTGGAAGTTCCGCGACACGTGAATACGACAGATGTCCGCTGTCCACTTCATTTTCGTCCTCGATCTGCTGCAAAAAACCATAATCAGGGTTATTGAGTATCTGCATGAAATTCTCGTTTTTAGGCGGCTGTGACTGCTCCATGATCTCCATGATGGTGCCGACATAGTCTGTCTGGTTTCTGGATACCAGCCCATTGATCAGCTTCCTGGAAAATCTGCCATATCCCGTGTAGTGCAGACTTAAAACCTCTTTCATCTGCTGATCGGTAAGCTTTTGTTCGCCTTTGAATGTATTTTCTATTCTTGTTTTGAGAATGTCCTTGCTATTATATACTGTGAGCCAGTCAATCAGTGTTTCAATATCTTCAATTCTTCGGTCAAAATCCTCCCCGAATATGCTTCTGAACTTGATCTCAGATTTCAGGCTCGAATTGAATTTCTGATCATTAATGCCGGTGATTGCACTTTCTGCTGATGCAAGCTGATGATCTATCAGCCAGTTTTTCAGATCCTTTTTCTTTACTTCGGTTTTCTTCAGAAACAGATCATCAATAATCTGATTCCTTACTTCAGCACACGGAAGTTTGTCGTCAACTCTCATTTTGCACAATTCATTCATCACATTGAACCGATTAACCAGAATTGAGTTCTTCGGCAGTGTATCTTCTGCCAGCAGATAAGTACAATGATTCTGCATTCTCTTAATAAATTCTGCTGCGGTAGCTTCCCGGTCGATCTGTTTATCCCAGCTCCACGGACGAATTGGATCACTGGAATTGTCACTGCGTTTCATCCAGGCAAACTGATTCTGTTCATGGCTCACAAGCGGACCGACATAGTATGGAATTCTGAAAGATACAATCGACTCCAGTTTGCCTTCATTCTCTTTCAGGCATCTATAATATCTGCCTTGTTTTCTGATGATCTGTTTCATCTCCTCAAGATGAAGCTGGTAAGGAATTGCGCCGTTGGAAATGGAGTTCTGACGCGGCAGAAATGCAAGGATCTGCATTTCACTGCGTATTTTCTGAATGTCAGAGGTGTCATCCAGTTCCTTGAGCACACTCTCGATACCTTTGTATAAATCATCCTGTGATGTTTTAGACGGATTCTTAATATACTTCTGATAGATTCCATTTTCAGAAAACATCTTTTCATAAGCATTTTTGTTCTGTCTAAGGACCGATTTAAGGAGTGTCAAGTCATTCCCGTGTTTCTCATATATGGCAATCATATTGCTGCTGATGGACATATCGCTGGATTTGCTCAGGATATTCTTTAAAACAGCAAAGCTATAGATGCTTTCCAGAATCTCGAAATTTTCATAGCTGTCTTTGAGACTGGACTCCAGTTCTGTCTTTTTATCATCAATATCAGAATCAGAGAAACTGATTGTCTTTGATTCGACACCGAATAATTTCTCTACGCTGAACTTATATCCAAGAACTGCATTTGCGATTTCCTTGATGAATTCTTTAGCAGTTTTGTCGGTCACAAGACTCTGACAGTTCTTAAGGCGCTCTTTTCTAGAAATCTCGGAATTGATCAGGATAGAGATCAGCTGCTTGCAGTCAATTGCAAAACAGCCATTATCAGCGTCAGAAAACAAATCCTCAATCAGAACCTTCATCTTCTCTGCAGCAGCGTCTTCCCCAATTGCTTTCTGCAGATCCTGTCCTTCATATAGAAAATTTCCTCTGTACTTGACAATATGGTGCAGAGCCAGATAAATCAGCCGCGGATCTGCTTTTTCATCAGACTGCATGAGCGCTTTTCGCAAATGATAGACCGTTGGATACTTTTTATAGAATTCCTTGTCGGTAATGCCTGACACGAAAAAGATGTTGCCCGGATCTCCCATCACTGCTCTTTTTCTGTCTTCTTCAACCAGATAGCTGTTTTCCAACCGCCTGTAAAACAGCGGATCCACTTCTGAAATCATCGGTGCGCAGAAATCCTGCAGCAGTTTTACCCGCTGCTTTCTCCGCTTATATCTTCTCCTTGTGCCCCTGAAGACTCGTCTGTCATCAGCTGCACTAGCTTCTTCAAACAGATTGTAGCCCCAGAGAGGCTGGTTTCCCTTCTTGAGAAGTTTCGCCTGCTCGTCTGTGACTGCCCAACCAACTGATGTAGTGCCAATATCTAGACCAATGCTGTAGTTTACCTCTTTATTTCCTTTGTTTTCCATCTTGACGCCTCCCCGACTTGTGCTATTATTTGTATGTCAACAGAACACTACTGCTGTTGGCAATGACAAGGATAAGTGAAAATCAATCTGCTTCGGCAGTAAAACTGCTGGTTCGCCAGTGCCTCGTAGGAGGCTTTTTTTGTTTTATGGGCAGATGCTTTCAATTCCTGTCATTTCTATTTTATTCCTGTATCCCGCAGATGCAATACGTTTCCGGCTGTATGTACATATTTTTGTACACATATTGTGAATTCGCGCGTTATATTCACTTGTTTTCCAATATAAAAGAATCCCCGGGCACTTTCAGACTATGCGGTGCCGGATACTGCCGATGATTTCAATCGATCGGTGCAATGTCAGAACTCCAGTGCGAGTGATTAATTACTGATAAATTCAGCAAACGACAATTCTCCTTAATATCTTCTGATACCTGCAGCAGTCTCTGCCCCGACAGTCCATGCTGTTCATACGGAAACCAGACCGCATCTGTCCTCAGCGAATCTGTTTCTCTATGATGATAATCAAGACTGCGTTCAAAAAAGATAAACCAGAGTTTGCCTGGTCACTTCACCTCTTCAAACGGTGGCGTCTGGCAGTTTCCAGACATTGAGAATGAACAGTGTCATTCAAAGAAACCAGAATATAGCAACCTTATCCGCAATACTCTGAATTCTGTTTTTTCACTGAACCAGATGTATTGATTATTTGCTGTTTCGCCTTTTGCTAATCGCCGCATGCACAATATGCGTTTGATAGATTCATCTTTCTGGAATGTCCCAATCCATATCGCGTTCAGGATCTTCCGGCATCTTCCTCTGCCCGATGCCAGACTGACCGCTTTCTCTCCATGTACCTGTGCTATTTAATGCTTCGCATTCCGTGCAGTACTGGACTTTGAACTGTTTGGTGCTCTTGTCCGTGCGATTCTGACTCATATGACATTTCTATTCGTCAATTCAGAGATTTGCCCGCTTTGGTTAAGCGCCTCATCCGGCTTCCTTCAGATTCCGCCTTGCGACGGACACCCCTGCTTTCGGCTAACGTTTCCTGCTGCCAAGTACGCAGTGGACTTTCATTACCTTGCTATCGCTATGCCGGGCGCACCAGAAAAGAAGATCAACTGTTTCCAGCTGATCTTCCTCCGGCTAATTCTGCTGCTTTTCTCTTGCCTTCTGTTCCATATCTCTGGTCCAGTCCAGCGCTTTTTTCAGATACTGGCCTGTCCAGGACCGCTTAACTTTAACAACGTCTTCCGGGGTTCCTTCCGCAATGATTTCACCGCCATGATCTCCGCCTTCTGGTCCCAGATCAATAATCCAGTCTGCGCACTTAATGACATCCAGATTATGTTCAATAACCAGTACTGTATTGCCGCCGTCCACAATGCGCTGCAGTACTTCAATCAGTCTCTTCACATCATCGGTATGCAGTCCGGTAGTCGGTTCATCCAGTACATAGACTGTTTTCCCGGTTGGCTTCTTCTGCAGTTCACTGGCAAGCTTGACCCGCTGTGCCTCGCCGCCGGATATCTCTGTTGAAGACTGTCCAAGCTTCATATAGCCAAGACCTACATCATACAGCGTCTGCAGCTTGTTTTTGATCTTCGGCTGGTTGACAAACAATTCCAGTGCCTCTTCAATTGTCATTTCCAGCACATCATAGATGGACTTGCCTTTAAAGGTACACTGCAGTGTCTCTTCATTGTATCTTCTGCCATGGCACACTTCACATGGCACATATACATCCGGCAGGAAGTTCATCGATATCACTCTTACTCCATCGCCCTGACATGCTTCACAGCGTCCGCCTTTCACATTGAAAGAGAATCGACCCTTGTCATAGCCTCTCAGCTTCGCTTCCGGCGTTCTTGCAAACACGTCACGAATATCATCGAATACACCGGTATAGGTGGCTGGATTGGATCGCGGTGTTCTTCCGATCGGATCCTGATCGATCTGGACCACCTTATCAATATGATCTAGACCCCTAATGGAATCATACTTTCCAGGTCTGATTTTGGATCGCCCAAGATTCTGAAGTACTGCCTTCATAAACACTTCATTGACGAGTGTGCTCTTGCCAGATCCTGATACACCGGTTACCAGCACCAGCTTGCCTAGCGGAAGCTTCACATCAATATGCTTCAGGTTATGTTCAGAAGCACCCTTGATCTCAGCACACTTGCCGGATCCTTTTCTTCTGGTCTCCGGAACTTCGATGCGTTTGATGCCGGACAGATACTGTCCGGTTATGGAATTCGGATTATTGATAATATCCTGCGGAGTGCCTTCTGCCACAAGACGGCCGCCGTGAATTCCAGCTCCCGGTCCGATATCCACAATCCAGTCCGAAGACATCATGGTCTCTTCATCATGTTCTACAACTATTAACGAATTGCCAAGATCCCGCATATTCTTCAGAGTCGCAATCAGCTTGGCATTGTCTCTCTGATGCAGACCGATACTGGGCTCATCCAGTACATACAGAACACCGGACAGTCTGGATCCAATCTGCGTTGCAAGGCGGATGCGCTGTGCTTCACCGCCGCTAAGGGTCCCGGCCAGCCGGTCCAGGGTAAGATACTCAAGACCTACGTCCTTTAGGAAGGTGAGACGGCTGCGAATTTCCTTCAGTACAAGATCAGCGATCTTTGTCTGAGTCTCATTCAATTTCAGATGCTCAATCCAGGCCAGTGACTGAATTACTGACATGGACGTGAACTGATTGATATTCTTATCCTGCACTCTGACTGACAGTGCCTGTTCATTCAGTCTGGCACCGTGACATTTCGGGCATACTGATTCAGTCATGAAAGAATGATACCAGTCCTTGGTCATGGCGCTTGCAGTCTCAACATAGCGGCGTTCAATCAAATCCTTGATGCCTTCTATATAATCGTTGCGAGAATACGTATTGCCGCCGGAAGACGTAATGGAATACTTAATCGGCTTATCCGAGCCATGCAGAATAGTCTGCATCTGACTGTCTGTCAGCTTACTAATCGGTTTGTCCAGATCGATCTTATAAGCACGGCACAGTATTTCGAATGTCTGCCATTCGATATTATCGGAATCAACAATATTTTTATAGAATCTGATACCGCCCTCACGGATAGATTTTGAAGGATCCGGAATCAGCAGATTTACATCTACTTCTTCCGTAAATCCAAGGCCATGGCAAACATCACAGGCCCCCAGCGGAGCATTGAATGAAAACAGCCTCGGCTCAAGTGTCGGCACTGAGAATCCACAGATCTTGCAGGCATAGTTGCTTGAATACAGATTCTCCTGATCATCTGCCAGCACAAGCACCATGCCGTCAGCCAGATTCAGTGCAGTTTCCATAGAATCATGGAGACGGCCCCGTGCATCTTCTTTCTTGATGATTCTGTCTACAACCACATCGATATCATGTTTCCTGTTCTTATCAAGCGTGATGTCATCCTCAAGCATTCTGATCTCGCCATCTGCGCGTACACGCACATAGCCATCGCGCTGCAGTTTATCAAAGGTCTCTTTATAGGTCCCCTTCTTGTTTCGGATGATAGGCGCCATGACCGTCATCTTTGTGCCATCAGGATACTTCCATACTGCATCCATCATTTCAGCAATGGTCTGACCGGTAATCGGTATGCTGTGATTCGGGCAGTAGGGAATACCAACTCTTGCATAGAGCAGTCGAAGATAGTCATAGATCTCAGTCACTGTCCCAACTGTGGATCGCGGATTATTGGAAGTGGTCTTCTGATCAATTGATATAGCCGGAGAAAGCCCCTCGATTGATTCTACATTCGGTTTGGATACGCCGCCAAGAAACTGTCTGGCGTAGGCACTCAGTGATTCTACATATCTTCTCTGTCCTTCTGCATAAATCGTATCAAAGGCAAGAGAGGTCTTTCCGGAACCGGAAAGACCCGTCATGACTACGAGTTTATTGCGGGGAATCTCCAGCGAGATATTTTTCAGATTATTCTCACGGGCTCCCCGGATAATGATTTTGTCCTGTTCCGTCATTTACTCATCTTCTTTCTTGTTTGCCAATTCGGAAAGATCCGCGATCAGCTGCCATGCCTCGCGCGGTGACAGATCATCTGCCCTGATTGTCTTCAGAGTGTTCTTGATTTCTTCTGCCTGCGGATCCTCTTTCTTCATCTCCACCAGCTGATAAGACTGCTGTACGACTCGCTTATGGGACTCCAGTTCTTTCTGCAGCCCTTTGGCGCGCTCCAGTACGGATTCCGGAAGACCGGCCAGTCGTGCTACGTTGATGCCGTAAGAACGATCTGCAGAGCCATCCTTGATCTTGTAGAGGAAGGTAACCTTTTCATTATCTTCTTTGACCGCCACATGTACATTCTTTACCACTCCGATAGATTCTGACAGGGTAGTCAGTTCATGGTAGTGGGTGCTGAAAAGTGTCTTGGCATGGAGACATGCGGCAATGTATTCGATCATTGCCTGAGCCAGAGCCATACCGTCATAAGTTGAAGTTCCTCTTCCGATCTCATCAAAGATGATCAGAGAATGAGAAGTCGCTTCCTGCAGAGCCCGGTTGGCCTCTGTCATTTCCACCATGAATGTTGACTGACCGCTGAGAATATCATCAGAGGCTCCAATGCGAGTAAAGATCTTGTCAAAAAGCGGCATCTCACACTTCTTAGCCGATACAAAGCAGCCAATCTGAGCCATGATGACCGTCAGTGCCACCTGACGCATATAGGTGGATTTGCCGCCCATATTCGGTCCGGTAATCAGCAGGATAGATCTGTCCTTATCCATCTGCAGATTGTTGGATACATATCTCGGGTCTTTCATCATCTCATCCAGAATCGGATGACGTCCCTGTTCTATATTCAATTCGTCTTCCGTAAACACGGGCCGAACATAGCCGAATTTTGAAGATACTTCAGCGAATGCTCCGTAGCAGTCCAGTTCCGAAAGAACCAGAGAGAGTTTCTGGAGCCTGGGAAGATCCTGACGAATCCGTTCAATCACCGAAGCGAACAGCTGCTTCTCAATGCGAATTGCATTCTCTTCTGCGTGCAGAATCTGGTCTTCCTTCTCTTTAAGCTCCGGTGAGATGAATCGTTCATTGTTGACCAGTGTCTGCTTGCGCACCCAGCCCCATTCATCCTTTACCTGGGCTGCGGCCGCTTTGGAAACTTCAATATAATAGCCGAATACACGGTTATAGCCGATCTTCAGCATTTTGAGGCCGGTGCGTTCCTTCTCCCGCGCTTCCATATCTATGATAAACTGACGTCCGCTGTTCTGAATCGCTCTTGCTTCATCAAGTTCTTTGGAATAGCCGTCTCTGAATATTCCGCCTTCTGATATGAGCACCGGCGGATTATCCACAAACGCATTCTTCAGAACGTCAGACAGCGCTAGCAGCGGATCTGCTGTTTCATAGGACGCAAATTCTTCAGACTTCACAGCCGAAAGAATGCCCGGTACTTCCAGCAGTGTCTTGGAAAGACGCTGACAGTCAATCGCATTGGCGCTGTTCATCGCTACTCTGGCGATCAATCTCTGCAGATCATATATACCAGAAAGATGATCTCTCAGTTTTGCCCGCTCCATAAAATGCCGGATCAGCCAGCCAGTACGATCATATCTTTGTTCGATCTGCGCCTGTTTCACCAGAGGCTTTTCAATCCATTTCTTCAGCAGGCGGGATCCCATGGCACTGCGGCACGCATCCAGGAATGTCCAGAGCGTTTCACATTTCGCCGCCCCTGGGTGCAGCGGTGCAATCAGTTCCAGATTCTGGCGTGTATTGAAATCCATATACAGAACTTCATCTTCCGATTCGATGGCAGCTGTCTGAAGATGCTCAAGTGCATGTTTCTGTGTCGCTTCCAGGTAATTCAGCATACGGCCGTAGGCTGCTCGATCGGAATCTTTCGTGATCCGTTCAGCCAGCGGCAAATAGTTGTCATGAATATCTGCAGCATCGCAATAAGAAATTACCACTCTCATTTCTCTGAGCAGCTTGATTGCATGGTGGTCAAAGCCGGTCTTTAAAACCGCCTCTCTGACATCATTCTTGAGCAGTGTCTGAAGAAGCAGACTTTCCTTATGGGGAATCCGTTCGATAAAGTTTTCTCCGGTGGACATCTCCGCAAATGCAAGTGAATATCCATAGCTGCAGTCTTCTACTGCGCAGAGATAGACTGAATCCTTGGCACTGCCTACCTCATCTTCGTCCATGACTGTTCCGGGAGTGACAACCCGGATCACATCTCTCTGGACAAGACCAACTGCAGCTGCGGGGTCTTCCATCTGTTCACAGATGGCTATCTTGTAGCCTCGCTGAGTCAGTCTCTGCAGATAGCTGCTGATTGCATGATGAGGAACACCGCACATCGGCACTCTGTCCTTAAGTCCGGCATTCTTGCCTGTCAGCACCAGGTCGAGTTCTTTGCTTGCGATGACTGCATCCTCTAAAAACATCTCATAGAAGTCACCAACACGATAGAAGAGCAGAGCATCAGGATACTGTTCCTTGACGCTCAGATAATGCTGCATCATCGGGGAATAATCTTCCTTCTTTACTGCCGTCACAGAGTTTTCCTTTTTCATTTCTTCTTCGTTCATACGCGTAGGTAATTATAGCAGATACCACTGAATAAACACGGTGCGCAATCTTCCTAACTGATTCAATTTCATCTGATCTGACTGCGAATCCATATCAATGATGAATGAAAGAAAATGCCGCACATCTGCGGCATTTCTATATTCAGCAATTTTTGACGGTGAATCAGTAACCGCCTTCAACCAGTTTGATGTTATCAGAATCTTCATCACCCTTAAGCGGATCTGCTGTCTGCATATCCTGATAGATGACACCGGATTCCAGCTTTTCATCCGATACCAGTTCAATATCTTTAATATTTCCGTGCAGAGAATCATAGTTGTTCAGATTGCCCTGAGCAGCCAGACCAGTGGCTCCCTGACCAAAGAATTCTTTTGCCCGGTCAGAATCAATAACAAATTCAATGACACTTGCGTCAGCAGCAGCACTGCAGCCGTTCGGTGCATCTACGGATGCCTTGGCATCTACTTTAACAACCGGAATAATGGTTCCCGTGTCAAGAACAATATAGTATCGAGTTCCAATGGCACCGAAGTTATAGCCCATTGCAACTCCGACAAACCCCTCCTCGTCATAGAGCAGTCCGGATTCATCATCTATCGTCATGCGATTGTGGATGTACTGATATTGAGCACTGCCGGTTGAAGTAATCATCCGATAGTCCTCATATGTCTTGGTGCTGGATGTAGAGCATGCACCGATGGAAGTTGACTTGAATTCACGAGCGTAGTTCTTGAAAGAGTCAACAGAAAAATCTTCAGCAGTGAATCCTGCAGTCAGTACAAGCATTGCAGCGGCGCTGAGCGCACATGTCAGTTTTTTTAATTTTTTCATTTTAATTAAGGGTAATAAATGGGTAACGCGATTATTATAGGCAATCTCAAAAGTGCAAGTCAAGCCCTTATTTATGCGATAAAATGGTTTGATTTCCAACTATTTCCATGCATTCATGGTCTCTTCTGAAGAGAGAAAATTGACGATTCTGTGATGACTCTGCACCATTATGAATGGTTGCGTGTTCGACAAGCAGACGAAATCCTGCAGTCATTCTTTTAAACTTTTTCTTAATGTTTTTTTCAATTATCTTCAAATTCACAGATTTCAATGTGAATCATATCCTCAAAATTGATCGCTGTACCATCTTTCATGATCAGCCGATGCTCCAGATCTTCTATCTTTTTCACTTCATTTCGGTT
Organism: Erysipelotrichia bacterium; assembly: GCA_009929095.1. Taxonomy (GTDB): domain Bacteria; phylum Bacillota_I; class Bacilli_A; order Erysipelotrichales; family Erysipelotrichaceae; genus Bulleidia. The sequence goes on along the minus strand of SABF01000003.1, from coordinate 13,187 downwards.
CGTCAGGTACCTGCCGCCTTCCTTGCGCTCATCTTCCTGAAAGTATGCAATCTCTGCAATCGGTCCATAAGCAAGCCGCTCTTTGAGAGTCTGCAGTTTCATATTCAGTTCATCCTGTTCATTCTCATCCAGATCCATCCGTTCTTCTGTCAGCCGAGAGGATTCTCTGATTTTTGCGTCATATCCTGTCAGTGCTGCAAACGGCATGAACTGCGCCGCCCTGTCTGACATGGACATCGGCCGATGATTTCTGGAAACATGATGCGGAAGATGAATGATGTCATCATAGCTGCTCATGCCCGATGTCCTCCGATCTGACTGCTGCGCTGCACTGCAGTCGCTCCTTCTTCAAGATCCGTTCCTTTGATCACTGCCGTTTTACCGAACTTCTTTCTGAGAGCCAAAATCGCTTCCTGTGCTTTCTGTTCCCGAATATCTTCCTCTGGCTGAATGTTATGGTTCTTTGGCTGTGAAAACAGACTCATCTGTTCAAAGCTGTCCAGCTTTTCTGCTTCACCCCGGTTCATCGTATGATCAGCAGAAACAGCAATTCTGCGGATTGTAAGATTCTGATCGGCAATGCGTTCAAACAGCCTGAGGAATTCCTTCGCAATCACAGATGCCGAAGACGTGCAATAGCTCAGACGGGAAGAACCATGTGCACTTTTCGGGACTTTTCTTCCATATCGATCTTCTGTCACTTCTCCCTGATATCCGCCAAAAGAATCCGCCGTCAGATTATCAATGTCAAAACCGATATTTAGGGTCAGCAGATCCGTTACCAGAACCTTGTCCACCAGATCCATTGCCAGAGACTCTGCCATTTCTCTGACAATGACAGCTGCCTTTTCATGCGTATAGGCACACGGCAGAACCTGTCCGGAGCCGACACTGTGACAGGCTGGCCGATATGCTCGAATCTCCCTGATTGTGCAGGGCTCCCAGCCCCAGGCATGATCAATCAGCAATTCAGCATTGATACCAAACAGCTGATACAGAAAGTCCTCATTGTATTTATCAATTGCCGAGCCGACTGAACATCTGGCAATATCTCCCATCGTATACAGCCCGTTATCTTCCAGTTTCTTTGCAATGCCTCTTCCAACCCGCCAGAAATCGGTCAGCGGCCGATGATCCCACAGCTGTCTGCGATAGCCCATCTCATCCAGCTCGGCAATACGTACACCGTCTTTGTCTGCCGGAATATGCTTAGCCACGATATCCATCGCCGCCTTGCACAGGTAAAGATTTGTGCCGATGCCCGCAGTTGCGGTAATGCCGGTAGTTTTCAGCACATCCCGGATCATCATCATTGCCATCTGCCGGGCATTCATCTGATAGTGTTTCAGATAGGCTGTCACATCCATAAATACTTCATCGATGGAATAGACATGAATATCTTCCGGAGCGATGTACTTCAGATAAATCTGGTAGATTCTTGTGCTGTACTGCATATAATAAGCCATTCTCGGAACAGCGGCAATGTAGCTGAGGGCAAGTGCCGGATTGGACTTCAGTTCTCCGGCATCTGCTGAGGATCCTTTCAATAATCCATTCGGTGCTCTGCGCTGACGTTCGCGATTAACCGTTCTTACCTGCTGCACCACCTCAAACAGACGAGCTCTGCCCGAGATCCCGCAGGCCTTCAGAGATGGCGACACGGCGAGACAGATTGTTTTTTCTGTTCTTGATTCATCCGCTACTACCAGGTTCGTTTTCAGCGGATCAAGTCCTCGCTCGACACATTCCACAGAAGCATAAAAGGATTTCAGATCTATGGCAATATAAGTATGTTCATTCATGAATCTGTTCCTCCTTAGTTTCATCAATGATCAGAATTCAGTCCGCGTGATTCGATTATACCGCAGTCAGAATTATTCATGGAACAGAACTCGAACGGCATGCCGCAATATGGCTGTTTCGCACTGGTCATGCATACATGTCCCCATGAATGCGGAACCGAAATCCAGGATACAGAAAAGATCCTTCATTGCTGAGGGATCTCTGCTTACTGACGCATCATCTGAACATGCGGAATGCCATCCTCAAGAAATGGTTCTGAGCAGATCTGAAATCCGGCATTCTCATAGAATTTCACTGCATAGGTCTGTGCTTCCAGACGTATGCGCTTTGCGTTCATCTTTGTTTCAGCACATTTGATACCTGCCGCAAGCAGTGCTGTTCCATAGCCCTGCCGCCGTCGGCGTACTACCACTCTTCCGATCGCAGCCGCATCTTCAAACTGAACACCGCGCTCCATGACTCTGAGATAAGCCTCAATTCCATCTTCATCTTTCATAAAGATATGCATTGCCTGGAAATCTCTGCGGTCCAGTTCTTCGTATGGGCAGTTCTGCTCTACGACAAATACATCCACTCTCAGTTTTAGAATTTCATAGAGTTCCCGAACAGAAAGTTCCTCAAATGACCGACATATCAGCTCCATCAGGCCTTTCCTGCCGGATCAGAAAACATGGAAACAATCCAGTCTTCATTGACCAGCGGAAAGTTCTCGTTGTCCGGCTGTTCCATCTGATCAGATTCTTCAATCTCTTCCTTCAGCATCCTGACCGGAAAGTGTTCAGACCAGCCAAGGTCACCTTCCTCACCGCTGCGCAGATTGATGACAATTGTTCCGTTTTCCATACGCTGATATTCTACTGAAGAAATGTCTTCCGGCTTCTTGTTTTTGTTGTTGATGAAGTCGATAACTGCATCAAACTTTGCCAGTTCCACCAGAACATCATCTGCACCATCTTCCAGAATTTCAATCTTCTGAGTGAATTCCCGCACGGTTGCACACCTTCTGAGGATATAGCCCTTCTCTGCCAGAGACCGGCATGAATCGCTTAGATTTTTTCCTGGATCGCGCTCGGACAGCCAGAGCACAAACTGGTGTGCCTGATCAATATAGATCAGCGGATACTGAAACATAAATTCTTTGTGGCAGTGCGGGCAGGTAGCAGAAAACAGATCACCGCTGACACACCTGTCTCTCAAGTCCGGATCTGCATCAGCAGTGACAGTATCCCATATCTCATATTCAAACTCATGTCCGCAGTAAGGGCATTTTGCCCTGATCGTTCTTGACTCACTCATCTATTTCATATCTCCGTTCTGTTGAGTTCTATTCAGCTTCTCATACTGCCTGGCACACTGAAACCAAAGCCGGCCTTACTGCCTTCAGCAATCAGCTGCTGATAGCGAGTTTTCTGTTCATTGGTCAGATGGTCGCCGACAAATACTGCCAGCAGCCGGTATTCCCCGCTGATCATATAGGGCAGTGCTCTAACCAGTTCATCATCTCTGAGGCTTCCCTCATTTTTCTTCAGATCAATCAGACGGCCTTCAACAAACGGCCCATTGAAGCGAAGAATGCGCATCTCATATTCATGAATGCCATTCTCCATCAGAATTCCAACCTTTACATGATCCGGCCAGCAGTTATCTCGTACGTTATCGAGTCGTGCATCCATTCTGGTTTCCATCAGATCCGGATCTGTTAATGATTCCATGTGTTCAATCCACTTCTGATTCTTTGCGATCATCCGTTCATCCGGTCTGATCAATCGGACATTTATATTTTCCAGTTCATCCGGCAGATAGCTGCCAAGCATTTTCTTCCGAGCAAGACCGCGATCGCATTTCTCCCAGCTGCGGCCGACTGACAGTGCGTTGAATGTCAGCTGTCCGTTCTTAGCTACATAGGAAGAGCACAGCACAAAGCAGTCATCAATGCCGATCCTGACAGTTCCATCAAGTCGCTCTGTCAGAGCATCCGCCTCGAAGACTGCATAGCAATGATAATAGTCACGGAAATCAAGATCAGTAAATATCATTAGGCCTCCGACTGCATCATAGCACATCATACAGAATTCTGTCAGAGTACTGTCCATTTGAAAGAGACAGCCATCTCTGGCCATCTCTGTAATTTGAAGATTCTGCTTTCAATTCAGTCGTTGCTGGAGTTTCTGCCAAGAATGCGAAGCACATACAGGAAGATATTGATAAAGTCGAGATACAGCTGGAAAGCGCCATATACTGCCAGGTTGCCCTGCAGAACGCCATCGCCGCCTGTCTGATAGTAGAATGTCTTGAGCTTCTGAACATCCCATGCGGTGAGACCAAGGAAGACGAAGATTCCAATATAGGAAATCAGCAGGCTGTCTCTCAGAACCGGAATGAACAGGGACAATACGCTTGCCAGAGCAACAGCAATCAAGCCGCCGATCAGCAGACCGCTGAATTTGGACAGATCAGCATTGGTAGTATGACCGATCACTGCACAGGCGAAGAACATCACCGCCGTAAAGGCAAAGGCAATGAAGATTGTACCGAGATCATAGACAAGAAAGAGTGTGCTGAAGGTGATGCCAGTGATCACTGCATAGGCATAGAACAGGGTCGAACAGGTAGTCTGGCTCATCTTGGCAAGATGTGTGCTCATATAGATGCACAGCCCAATCTGAACTGCGAACAGGGCAATTACTGCAAAGGTGCTGCCCAGCAGCTGAAGCATGATGCCGCCGCTCATAATATTGTAATATACTGCAAATGCAGTCACTGCCGTTATTACCAGGGCAATGCCCATCTTTGTGAAGACTTTAGTCAGATAGTTTTTAAAGGTATCTGCGGCTGATGTGTATGCATTTGAATCTCTATATTCGCTCATAGATAAGTACCATCCTTTCAGGATTTCATTCAGCAGATGAAGAGTCCTCCTGCTTTTATATTATAATTGTATTTATTTCTGACCGCGAGTCAATCAACATACACTGTTATTTGTCTATCGTTACCAGTAATGCGGCTGTCCTGCCTGACGAAATATTATCATGATGATAACTGCGAGCACGATCAGTGCCGCAAACAGAATCCAGAAAGTGATATTCTGGCGTCTCTGTTCATCTATATTGATCCGTGAATAGCTGGGTTCAGAGGATCGATGCACAGCTGCAGTGCCGCTGACGGGATTGGTCTGAACACTTCCCGGTATTTCTTCCAGCGGTACATAGCCCATATCAGCGAGACTTCTTTCATGTACGTCAGCTGATTCCTGTGCCGGTTTCAGTTCGCTGCCGCAATAGGCACAGAACAGCGCAGTACCGCGATTGACAGCCCCGCAGGAAGAACAGGTCTTTGACTCGGGAAGCTCTTCCGGCACTTCTTCTTTCTTTCTTGCATCCGGATTGACCCAGTCTACCAGTTCAATCATGAAATGATGTGCAGGATGAAGCTGGTAGGGAAGCACCAGTTCCCTGCCCTGGCGGCTGGTAATGCGAACCAGAGCAATCTGATTGCCTGGCTGTGTCTTTCTGCCAACATTATCAATTCGGGCAATTCCACATTGATGCCAGATATAATAGGTCAGGTCACGATACCAGATCAGAAATTTTCCTGTGGTATAGAAATATCCGCTGTCTGCGAATTCCTGAATCGGCTCAGCATTAAAGCTGCCGCCGTATGCCTGTTCCGCATAATAAATCTCATTTGCAATCTTCTTATAGGAAGCTGCGCCGCCTCGCCAGAAGGCAAACACAGCGATCAGAAGAAACGCCAGTGAAAGATAGGTGACCGCACTGCGCATGATATACCAGTAAGTGCTGGATACGCCCAGAACCAGAATGATGGCCGCAGCAGCACAGCCGACAGCGCAGCCGCGCAGAAGTGCTGTGGAAATAATTTCTTTTTTGATTCTTTCCAGATTTGTGTTTTTCATAGTATTTTTTCTCCAAGCAGACTGCGTACTGCCGCGCTGGCCGCAAGCAGTCCTGCCGCTGCCGGAACAAAGACTGCGCTGGCTGGCGGAATTCTGTCCTTGCGGGTTGTCCCGTCAGGGTTGACTTCCTCGTGCTGAATCAGACGCGGTGTCTCTGCGCTGAACATTACGGGCACTGCCTTTGTAATATTTCTTTTCCTTGCCTGTTTTCTGACACACCGTGCCAGCGGATCGCCGGAAGTTTTCCACAGATCCGTGATCCTGACAGCGGATGGATCCAGACGATTTCCCATGCCAAGGGATGAAATAAAAGGAACATTCAGTTTCATGCATGCTTCCATGAAGTCCAGTTTGCTGGCTACAGTATCTATTGCATCAATCGCAAAATCTGCTGTTTTCAGCAGTTCTTCCGCATTCTCTCTGGAGAAAAATGCCTGTATGCATGCAACTTCACAGCTCTGATTGTACTCTGCTATACGGTTTTTCATTGCGACACACTTGCTCTGACCGATGGTATCATATCCCGCCATGATCTGGCGGTTGAGATTAGTTGGATCCACATCGTCTTTATCCACTATGATCAGATGTCCGATGCCGCTTCGAGCCAGTGCTTCAATCGCGTAGGAGCCAACCCCGCCAACCCCGGCAGTCAGTACTGTGCTTCTGTGGAGTATCTCCATAGCATCTTTCCCCAGCAGCAGCTGAGTTCGCAGTTCTTCCGGTTTTACTGTTTCGCCCATGCTAGAATCTCCTTCTTCATCCTGATGCAGGCATCCGGATCCAGGCTTTCAAACCAGTGCACCGGCATCTGATGGTTCAGCCAGGTATACTGTCTTCTTGCATACTGTCTTGAATGTCTGATGATTTCTTCCTTCACTGAGTCTAACTCTGTCTTATGTTCAAAGTACGGTCTGAATTCCTGATAGCCGATGCCGCGCATTGCCGGATCATCAAATGAAACACCCTGGTCCAGAAGCTCTTCCACTTCTCTTTCCAAACCCTCTTCAAACATCATGCATACCCGCTGTTCAATGCGTGCATGGAGAATCTCTCGCGGCATGGTACAGCCGGCAATCCAGGCATCGTAGATCATCTGATGCGACTGTTCCTGTTCTGTTTCCGACTGCCTCTTCCCAGTCCGCTTGAATATCGTCAGAGTGCGAATCATTCTTCTCCGATTGTTCGGATGGATTTTTTCTGCCTGCAGCGGATCTCGTTCCATCAGCAGTCGATACAGCTTTTCTGTGTCCATCGCTTCAAATTCAGGATCAGCCGGAGTTTCTTCTGCTTCTTCAGAAAAAGAATAGTCATAAAGACAGGCTTTCAGATATAGGCCGGTGCCGCCGCAGACAATTGGAAACCCCTGGCAGTCATCGATCTCTTTTCTTGCGGCCTTCTGAAAATCAGCAGCGCTGTATCGCTCATGCGGATCCAGCACATCTATCAGATGATGAGGAATCCCTCTCATCTCAGACTCCGTGATCTTGCCTGAGCCGATATCAAGACTGCGATATACCTGTATGGAATCCCCGCTGATGATCTCTCCATTCAGGGATTCTGCCATATCCAGAGAGAATGCAGTCTTTCCGGATGCTGTCGGCCCAACGATAACCAGCACTTTTTTCACCGCAGAAACTCCTTAGTCAGGGTCTTCTCATCAAGAATGACAAAAGTCGGTCGGCCATGCGGACAATGATAGGGATTTTCGCACTGTGCCAGCTGACGCACCACTTCATTCATCTCTGCCATAGTCAGATTCCGGTTGAATCGGATGGAATGGTGGCAGGCCATGGTCGCTATCGTTTTCTTCTCCATATGAGCATACGCCGACTGTGTATCATTGCGGAAATTATCCAGCACATCCTGCAGAAATTCTTCCGCATTGACATCCTTCATCCATAGCGGAACTGTACGAACAGCAATGGTGTCCGGCCCAAACGGCTCCATCGTGATATGCAGATCTGTCAGTGCCGCGTTGATTTCGTCAATGCGATTCACAAGATCGCTGCCGGAATGAATAACAGCTGGTACAAGAAGATCTGTCATGACCGGATTCACATTCAGTTTATTTCGAATTTCTTCATAATGAACCCGTTCCTGGCAGGCGTGCTGATCCAGCACGGCCAGACCATCGCTGACTGCACACAGAATAAAGCGGCCATGAAGCTGACCAATCACCTGCATCTCCGGGAATTTCTGCTGTTCCGGTTCCGTCTTTTCGATCGGCCGCACCGCAGGAGCAGGCATCTCATGGATGATATATTTTTCTTCTGCCGGTTCTTCTGTCCGAAGATTCACCGGCCGGGGCAGAGGTTCATCGCCAGATATCTGCTGTACCGGAGCATCCATATTCATGCGCAGCGGTTCATAGAAAGATTCCTGCGGCTGACGCACTTCCGCTTTTGGCGCCAGCATCGTATTCTGAAGCGCCCTGCGGATATTCTCGGTAATCAGCGATTCCAGCTGATTCTCCTTTGAAATTCTGACTTCCCATTTGGACGGATGCACATTCACATCCAAAAGATGTGCATCCATCTCAATTGACAGAACTGCCAGCGGATTTCTGCCTTTGACAATGAAATCCTCATAACCATCCTGAATAGACTTATACAATCGGTAGGTGCGCACCATGCGCCCGTTGAGAAATACATGCATGAAATTTCGGGACGATCTTGTGACATTCGGCTTCACCAGGCAGCCGGTCACTTTATAATCAAAGTCAGAAAACTCCACCGGGATAACATTCTCGACAGCTTCCCGTCCCCAGCAGGCATACAGCACTTCCAGAAGACTGTTCTGCCCTGAGGTCCGAAAGGATTCCTTTCCTTCACTGATGAAGTTGAATGCAATCTCCGGATGTGACATGGCAAATCTGGATATCACATCCTGTATCAGAGAGTTTTCATAAGCACCTGATTTCAGATGCTTGAGCCGTGCCGGTGTTCTGTAGAACAGTCCTTCCACCGAGATCTCCGTTCCCTGGCTGCAGGGATATGACGATACAGAAATCAGTTTTCCGTATTCAATCTTTACTCTTGTCGCTTCTCTGCCGTCACTTGTGGTCATGGTCAGCTTTGAAACCGATGCAATGGACGGCAGGGCTTCACCGCGGAATCCAAGTGTATGTATATCAAAGAGATCTTTCTCGCTGCTGATCTTTGAGGTCGCATGACGCTCAAAAGCCATGGACGCATCTTTGGCATCCATGCCGCACCCGTTATCTGATACTGTGATCTTCTGAATGCCGCCCTGTTCTGCAGCAATCGTAATTCTCGTACTGCCGGCATCTATGGCATTCTCTACAAGTTCCTTCACCACACCCATCGGCCGTTCCACTACTTCTCCAGCGGCGATCATGTTGGCGGTCTGTTCATCAAGCTGTCTGATTCTTCCCATTGTTCAGTGTTCCTCGTTCGTATTATACTGCATGGCCGCGTCATTCGCATTCTCCTATTCCTATGTAATACAATGAATGCATTGAGGAATCTGCCATGCGATTGAAACACGAAATAAGACAGGAGACAGTGATCAAAAAGAGCAGGTTCATTGCCTGCCTGATGCCGGTGCGTTCAGAAGAAGAAGCACGCCTGTATATTGAAGCCATTCGCAGAGAGTTTTCAGAAGCCAGCCATGTATGTACTGCATTTGTCCTTGGTCCGCATAGAGAAATCCAGCGTTCCAGTGATAATAACGAACCATCAGGAACTGCAGGAATTCCTATGCTGGAAGCACTGCTGCAGTCAGATATCACAGATATCTGTGCCTGCACCGTACGCTACTTCGGTGGAATCAAACTTGGGGCTGGCGGACTGATCCGGGCTTATTCCGGCTCTGTTTCGGATGCTCTGAAAGATGCACCGCGGCTAAAAACTGTTCTTCTGGATCAATGGTCTGTCACTTATCCCTACACTCTTTCCGGAACCCTGGAAAGCTGGCTCAGAAGAAATGTAACGATTACAGATATCAGCTATCAGGAACAGGTCACCTGCCTGTTTGAAACCCAGCGCAATGATATTCCGGAGCGTATCCGTGACATTTCCCGGGGAACTGTCGAGGCAGTTTCAAAAGGACAGAGAGAAACTGAAACAGATGCCTGATTATTTCTTCTTCAGCCAGATATTCAGATCGACTGATTTATCAATGCCGTCAATTGTACCGGTATTGTCATACTGCCACATTTCAAATACATAGGGATACTCCGGATCTTTTACTGTCTGATGATAGGAAGCCACCCAGAAGGGATAGCTGTCCTGCAGATTCCATGTCTGCAGCATTGTTGAAAGCCAGTTTGCACTGCCATAGACCATTGGTTCATAGACGGCCGCCTTGATCTTGGCACAGAATGCGGCTGCCATCTCTGTTCTTGAAGCCAGATCCAGTACGGCTATGCGATCATTGCTGCCGACGTTCTCCATATCATAGACAACCGGGCAGGTTATGGAATAATCCTTGATTTCATTCAGTACGTAGGCTGCTTCTTCCTCTGCCTCTTCTCGGGTAATCGCAGATGAAAAGAAATATACCCCCAGATCAATGCCGGCCGCGGCCGCCCCTTCCATATTTGCCCGGAACTTCGTATCCTCATTCAGAATACCGGACTCGTAGCCGCGATATCCAACCCGGATAATTGCGAATTCTACTCCGGAAGCTTTTACTTTCTGCCAGTCAATCACTCCCTGATGAAAGGAAACATCTATGCCGTATCTGGATGTATAGCTGTCATCTTCATATATGTAAATATCTGAATCTGCATTCAGATTTGACCAGTCATACGAATTAAGATATCGTGGATCCGGAGTCGGGGTCGGTTCCAGCGATGATGCCGATCTTGAAATACAGCTGCTGAACACTGCCGAAACGGCAATGATTATCGCAGCTGCGATTCCTGCCAGCAGGATGATCCTGCCGACTCTGATTTTTTTTTTCCGTTTACGAACCATCTGAATGATATGATACACCAACGGAGACTATATTATGAACACTGTAAAGGGCATCTTCTTTGATCTTGGCTGGACACTGGAGCGGCCGGCAGCTGACGACTGGAATCGTACCAGAATGTTTTATGAATATTATCCAGATGTCAGACCTGAAAATTATGAACCGCAGGTATGGCAGCAGGCGAATCAGAAAGCCCAAGATATTATTCTTCACAATCACCTGCTGCATGGCCTTGCTGAAGAGATGGATATTTTTACTCGGTACTATATGACGCTGGTAAATTCTCTGCCTGATTGTTCTATTTCCGAAGACGTCGCCAGAATCATCGCTCATGATCACACTTATCAAAATGAAAATTATATTGCCCTGGAAGGGGCAGAAACGCTCCTGCGGACACTGCGCAGCCAGGGATATCGCACCGGCATCATTTCCGATACCTTTCCGAGTGTGGAAAACAACCTGCGCCATATCAGCATCCTGGATCTCTTTGATACCTATACGTATTCCTTTGCCTTTGGTGTATTTAAGCCTTCGCCGATTATGTATGAAGATGCACTGAAACAGATGAATCTGCCGGCAGATCAGACCATCTTTATTGATGATCTTTCCATGAATCTAGCTGGTGCTGAAGCGTTCGGTATCCGCGGCATACAGTCACTGGCAATGCCCGGATCCGTTTCTGACGGTATTCATCCGTTTGTTCATAAACCGATGGATCTTCTGGAAATACTTCGGACAATTCAGATATCTGCATCATAGCTGCGGACCTGCAATCTGTTCCTATTCTCTTCCAGCAGAACTGAAATGCCTGCTTGAGATACAAAAAAGACTGGTTTCCCAGTCTTTTCTTATTCAGACGATGTTCAGTATCAGCGGATCTTTACCTGACTGTTCAGTTTATCATTTCTTCCGGCGGCTGCCTTGCGGATATCTGAAAAGATTTCATCCAGCTGTTCTTTGGTGATTTCTCTTTCAAATAATTCATGGACTCGTGCTTCATCTGCCGCAATCAGTTCCTCCATTCTCGGACCATCAGTCACCTCTCTGTAATTGATAACGATTTCCACAGACGCCTCCATCATGTGTTCTTCTGAACCAACAATGGAAGTTGTCGTAACTTTTGCGGTAACTGCTCCTTTGGAGTCTACCGATACACTGTGATCTACCTGCATTGAACTGCTCCTCTCTTATTTTTGGGTGCATCAAAATTCTTTTTTCACATTTGATTTCTTATTAAGACATGTATTGAATGCCTTGACAAGCGAATTTTCACTGATATCTGACTTTAAGTCAATTGACATTTCTGAAAGTTTGACATAAATTGCTATGTTTCATCATTCTTTCACTGAAACAGTTCTCATGTTTTTTTAATTTCACAAAACGAACACAATCAAAATAAAAGAACCGAAGCATTTCTGCCCCGGTTCTTCTGAACTGTATTATTGATGCTTTGTAATGTCTTTCTCGTTCTGGATTTCCAGCAGTTTGGAATTAAGCTGACCCTCAATCTTGGAAAGCTCTGCTTCCGCTGCAACACGTTTATCATGGCCTTCCTTCTGGATCTGAATCACTTCATCCAGTGTTGCAATCAGCTGCTCATTCGTATGCTGAAGTGTTTCGATATCCACAATTCCGCGCTCTGATTCCTTGGCTGTATCAACGGTTGCCTGATGCAGTGTTTCAGCATTCTTCTTCAGCAGATCATTGGTCATATTTGTGACATCGCGCTCTGCTTTCATTGCTTCCTGAGAATGAGAAACACCCATTGCCAGAACAATCTGATTCTTCCACAAAGGAATTGTATTAACCAGAGTACTCTGAATCTTCTCGGTCATCAATGTATCGTTGTTCTGAACAAGCCGGATCTGCGGAGCCATCTGGATCGATATCTGCCTGGTCAGTTCCAGGTCATAAAGCTTCTTTTCAAAGCGATCGCAGGCCTGTGCAAGGTCGTTGGCTGCCTGAGCATCTTCAGGAAGTCCGCTCTGCTTAGCCTTGGCAACAAGTTCCGGAAGCTCTGTCTGACGGACTTCGTTCAGCTTCTTCTTGCCGGCAATGATATACATGGACAGTTCTTTGGTATTCTGTGCATTGCGCTCATACAGCTGATCAAGCAGGGCAATGTCCTTGAGCAGCTGTATCTGATGATCTTCCAGAGCTGCAGCAACTTTATCAACGTTAGCTTCTGCCTTGTCATATCTCACTTTATAGGATTCGATCTTGTCGGCACCCTTCTTGAACATACCGAAGAAACCGTTCTTCTCCTCCGGTTTGGCGGTGTCATAGCCTTTCAGCTCCGTAACCAGGGTACCCAGCAGTTCGCCTACTTCGCCAAGATCCTTGGTGCGGACATTCTTCAATGCAGTATCCGAAAAATCTGTTACTTTCTTCTGGGCAGACGATCCATACTGCAGAATGGTATTGGTTGCAGTGATATCAATCTGCTTAGAAAAATCGCTGACCTGTTTCCGCTCCGCATCGCTTAGCTTTGATTCGTCAAGCGCATCCTTTGCGGCCTTTACTGCAGCTGCTG
>SABF01000088.1 GCA_009929095.1 Erysipelotrichia bacterium | reverse complement strand
CACCATATCTTCGGAATGAATCTCCGCTGTTTTAGTTTCCGAAAAACTGCATTTGGGATTCTTCAGGTGTCTGCCCGAGTTGACACCAGGCATCAGAGCAATGACTTCCCTGGGACTGAAACCGGCAACTGTCATTGTCGAAAACATTCCGTCGCTTCCATCTGCATTCGGACAGAAGCAGAAACCGCCGCCTTCATAAGGATGAATCATGCACAAAGAGAAATGAGCGTTGCTGACATGCACAGCTGGCTTTCTGTCATATGATATTTCGTAATTATTTGTTTTATAGTTCATAATCAGTTTCAGACATTCAAATCCATAAATCATTTTGCCTACAAACAGCTGATTGAACAGTTTTTTGGCATAGGCGGATTCATCTGCCTTTTCATAGATTTCCGCATCAAATCCTATTCCGCTGGAGACGTTGAACCTTCGGACATATGGTTTCTCCACAATTGCCGGATTCTTTTCATGCGTAAGCGGATCAATGATGTCGCACTGATTGTGACATACAATTTCACCGACATCTGCTTTTCTCCTGACCTCTCCCTTCAGGATCATTTCAGCTATTGACTTTCGATCCTTTGGCAGCTTAAGGCCTCTGCTCAGATCATTGCCGGAACCGGCTGGAATATAGCCAAGATGGACTCTGGAAAGATCCCTAATGCCATTTACAGCAGCGTTCATCGTACCATCGCCGCCGACAATAACAAGATTGATCTGTTTGTCTTTTGCTGTAAGTTCCCGAACTATTTCTTCAATTCCATGTTCGATAGAAGAAAAATGTATCAGACATTCCTGACTGCTGTTCTGAAACAGAGGCTCCAGTTTATCCCATACTTTCCCTGTCCATCCGGAGGCTCCGGCTGGATTGATAACTATATCAAATGTCATGATGTTCTGCCTCATTATTAATCTCTGATTTAATTATTTTAACATGAAAAGAAGCTGAAGAATCATCTTCAGCTTCCTGCTTTTTATTTCATTTTACTGTTACTGTGTAGGCTCCGCCGTCAGCATCCACTTTCAAAGTATGCCCGGCAAGATTGGGATCTTCAATGATCTTTCTTGCAATCATAGTTTCAATTGTACGCTGGATATGACGTTTCATCGGTCTTGCACCAAATACTGCGTCAGCACCGCATTCAATGATATGTTCCCTGGCCTTATCGGTTACTTCCAATTTGATATCCTTTTCAGCAAGACGATCCTTCAGCTGATTCAGGAATTTATCAGCAATCAGCTTCAATGTATCATTATTCAATGCATTGAAGACAATTATCTCATCAATACGATTGACAAACTCAGGCTTAAAGAACTGCTTGACCTCATCCATGTAGTGCTGGTTGCGTTCATTGGAATCCGGATCAAATGCATACTGCGACCCAAGATTCGATGTCATGATAATGATCGTATTCTTGAAGTCAACTGTTACACCCTTCGAATCTGTAATACGTCCATCATCAAGAATCTGCAGCAGGATATTGAATACATCCGGATGCGCCTTTTCAACTTCATCAAGCAGAACAATGGAATACGGGTTCCTTCTGACCGCCTCTGTCAGCTGACCTCCTTCATCATAACCGACATATCCCGGAGGAGCTCCGATGAGTCTGGATACACTGAATTTCTCCATGTATTCCGACATATCGATCCGAATAATTTTATTCTCATCATCAAACAGCTGCTGTGCCAAAGCCTTGGCCACTTCCGTTTTGCCTACCCCGGTCGGCCCCAGGAACAGAAAGCTTCCCAGAGGTCTGTTTTCATCCTGAATCTGAGCTTTGGAACGCATGATAGCATCGGAGACCAGGTTCAGTGCTTCATCCTGTCCCATGACTCTTCTGGAAAGAGTTTCTGGAAGATTCAGAATTTTCTGACGTTCGGAACTCATCAGTCTGCTGACTTCAATATGCGTCCAGCGGCTGACGATCTTGGCAATCATCTCTTCATTAACAGTCTGCTGAATCATCGAATCGCTGGTTTCCTTTTCCGAAAGATTCCTGATTTTCTTTTCCAGAGAAGGAATTGTTTCATACTTCAGTTTGGCAGCCTGTTCATAGTCCGCATCATTCTGTGCCTGAGTCAGCATCAGTTTTGCCTTCTCCAGCTGATCACGATCTGATTTAACGCTTTCCAGTTCTTTCTTTTCGGATTGCCACTTGGAAAACTTCTGCTCTTTTTCTTCATTCAGATCCGCAAGTTCCTTTTCAATATCAGCCTTGCGCTGCAGCGTCTTGGGATCTTTCTCAGTTTTCAAAGAGGTTGCTTCTATCTGAAGTGTCATGATTCTTCTGTTCAGCTCATCCAGATCTGCCGGCATTGAATCCATTTCCACACGCAGACATGCGCAGGCCTCATCAACCAAGTCAATTGCCTTATCCGGCAGATATCGATCGGTTATATATCGATTGGAAAGTTCAGCAGCCGCAACCAGAGCCTCATCTCTTATGACTACATTATGATGGCTTTCAAAACGTTCCTTCAGACCTCTCAGTATTGAAATAGTATCTTCTACTGTCGGTTCATCAACCTGAATTCGCTGAAATCTTCGTTCAAGAGCACGATCCTTTTCGATATATTTACGATATTCATCAAATGTTGTAGCACCGATGCACTTCAATTCTCCTCTGGCAAGCATTGGCTTCAGAAGATTTGCAGCATCCATTGATCCTTCCGTCTTTCCGGCTCCTACCAGATTATGAATCTCATCGATGAACAGAATGATGCCGCCATCTGCTTTCTTAACCTGGTTCAACACACCCTTCAGGCGTTCTTCAAATTCACCGCGGTATTTTGCACCAGCGATCAGGGAACCCATATCGAGTTCAATCAATTTCTTATCCTTCAGTCCCAAGGGTACATCGCCGTTGTAAATACGCCATGCAAGACCTTCAACAATTGCTGTCTTGCCTACACCCGGTTCACCAATCAGAACCGGATTATTCTTGGTCTTTCTGGAAAGAATCTCAACAACCCTTCTGATCTCCTCATCCCGGCCAATTACCGGATCTGTTTTTCCATCTTTGACATCCTGGACAAGATCATGTCCATACTTGCTCAATGCGTCAAGCTGGCTTTCATTTCCTTTATCGTCCATCTTCATTCCATCTCTTCTCTCAGATTCCGCATCCTGCACTTCTTTTACGCTGATGCCGAATTGTTTTTTGAGTTCCTGTACTCCGGAAGCATTTACCGACAGCAGTCCAATCAGCATGGCTGCTGTAGACATATAGGTATCGCCCTGCTTCTTCATGTAATCCAGAGCTTTTGTATAACCCTCACTGACTGCTCTTGACAGCATCGGCTGACCGGCATCTGTCTGAGTCGGCAGCTTGGCAATGCAGTCATTCAAAAACTTAATCAGCTGTTCCTTGCTGATCTTCAGTCGCTGCCAGATTCCATCGAGTCCTGAATCTTCTGCCATAGCTGCGAGAATATGCTCAGGATTTAATTCCGGATTATGGCTCTCCTGTGCCTTTGTGAGCGCACTGATAATGATGGCCTGGAGCTGTTCCGTCATCTGTTCAATATTCATTTATTATCACCTGCAATTCTGATTCTGTTTAGAATCAATTCACTCAACTGAATACTATCAGTTGAACATCTTTTTAAAACTATCAAATGGATTCTTGCGTGAATCACTCTGCTCCGCCTGCAGACTCTTATAAAGCTCTTTTTCTTTACTGCTTAGTTTCTTGTCTATCTGTATACGAATTGTGCAGAGCTGATCACCAGATTTTCCGCCGCGGATATCAGCAACTCCCTCTCCGCGAAGACGAAGCTGAGTACCTTCCTGCGTTCCAGCTGGAATCTTCATGGTCACATCACCATTGATTGTCGGGACATCTACTGTGCATCCCAGCGTTGCATCAACAGCACTGACTGGTATTTCCAAAAGAATGTTTTTTCCATCTCTGATAAATTGAGAATGCGGCCGAACATGAATCTGGATATAAAGATCACCGTTATCACCGCCGTTAGTTCCGCGCTCTCCCTTGCCAGCAACTTTTAACTGCTGACCATCTGCAATGCCGGCAGGAATCTTCACTTCTACCGTGACACGGTTATGCCTGTAGCCTGTACCGCCGCATTCCGGACATACTCTCCTAATACGCTTTCCGGTACCATGGCAGTCTGGGCATACACCCTGTGACTGGAATACACCGAAAGCAGTTCGCTGCTGTGTAATAACTGTCCCGGATCCATGACAGGTCGAGCATGTTTCAATATCGCTGCCGCTGTAAGCACCAGAACCGCCGCATCTTGTGCATTTTTCATCTACATTCAAGGTAATGTTTTCTGTCTTGCCAAAGCAGGCATCCATGAAATCAATTGCGGTCTTCATATATCGATCTTCGCCGCGCTGCGGACCCGCCGCTCTGCGGGAGGAACGCTGACTGCCAAAGGAGTCACCCATACCGCCGCCAAAGAAGGAAGAGAATATATCATTTAAATCATCAAAACCGCCAGACTGGAAACCGCCAAAACCTCCGCCTGCCTGAGCACCATCCATTCCGGCAAAGCCGAACTGGTCATAAGTGGTACGCTTCTGCTTGTCACTGAGTACTTCATAAGCTTCATTGATTTCCTTGAACTTTGCCTCAGCGTCCGGAGCCTTATTCACATCCGGATGATATTTTTTGGCCAGTGAACGGTATGCTTTGCGAATTTCGTCATCATTGGCACTCTTTGAAATTCCGAGCACATCGTAATAGTCTCTCTTTTCTGCCATGTAATATGTCATCCCTTCTTCATGCGATCTAATCATTCACTTTCATTTCTGAAAGTGCTACGGATCAATTTTACTCAACCGTCCTGTTTATACAAGCGGTTTTATAAGAACCTTCTTTAATGAGACAAATTCCCAGGATTTCTCCCAGGAATATTGTCTTATTATCTGATCAGTTCTTTTTTTCTTTGAAATCTGCATCAACAACATCGTCATTGCCTGCAGAACTGTTTCCAGCCGCACCGGCAGCTCCCTGAGCAGCTCCCGGATTCTGATACATGGACTGAGCCATATCATTTGCAGCTTTTTCAAGAGCTTCGAGCTTAATCTTCAAACCATCCATATCGTTCTTATCAATGGCTTCCTTGAGCTCATCTCTGAGTTTCTTGACTTCATCCTTCTGCTGCTGAGTAACATTCTGATTGTCTGACTTCAGTGTCTCATCAATCTGGTTGATATAGCTCTCTGCCTTATTGCGAGTTTCAATATCTTCCTTCTTCTTGTCATCTTCAGCCTTATGCGACTCTGCTTCTTTGACCATGCGGTCAATTTCATCATCCGACAGTCCAGAAGAATTGGAGATCGTAATGGACTGTGTCTTGTTGGTCGCCTTATCCATAGCAGTTACATGAACAATGCCGTTGGCATCAATATCAAATTTGACTTCAATCTGCGGAACTCCGCGGCGGGCCGGTGCAATACCGTCAAGCTGGAAGTTGCCGAGAGTCTTGTTATCGTTTTGGCTAGGGACGGGTGAGAATCCGTTTCAATCGGAAACTCAAAAGACAGTGGGTGCATTTTTGCGCTCACTACTTAATGCGACAGGTGCCAAGGTGCCATGATGACCCAACAATGGGGAATCACAGAGACGGCTCAAAAATGAGCGGGTTATTTCCAGTTTAGGATTAAACATTATGCGGATGCAGTTTTGCTCACCCGATCGGGCGAACAGGTTTGCACCACCACTACATGACTCAAAAATGAGTCATCTATATCGAGACCTCACAAAACAGCGTCAGGCGAACGAACGCCACCAAAATGACCAACTACACCACCGAAAATAGAAAAACAGCGTTTTACTTTCGACAATGTTACTTGTCGGAAGTAATAATTCGGCATCATTTTGCTAAAAGTCTAATAAAAACAACAGCATCCATTTTTGGATTATGTTTTGCTGTTTTTGCTTGTGCAGTTGCTTAAAAATTAAGCAGGTGACAAGGTGAAAATAAATAGTTTTGACGGTGAAAGGGTGGATTTAATGGCGTGTTTTGGCATGGTTTTTGAATTGGCATAGATTTTGACTTTTGTACTAGCTGGCGCAATGGGTCAGTAAACTTGACCAGACCAGATGACTTTTGTTAAATTTTAGCAAACAAATTACAAACAAATTACAAACAAAATTGGTTTTTGGGGTGTAGTTATTTTTGGTTTTTGCTTTTTTTTCAAATGGTTAGGCGTGAATTTACTCGGTAGAGCAACGGATTGAAAATCCGTGTGTCGGCGGTTCGATTCCGCCCCCGGCCACCAAACACTAAAAGCCTTAGAAAAATCTAAGGTTTTTTTGTTTTTGGCTCTTTTTTTCTGTAAGCAATATGCAAGCAGCCGTGTTGAGGTTGTTCAATTAAACGCTAGGCGATGTTTGATG
>SABF01000451.1 GCA_009929095.1 Erysipelotrichia bacterium | reverse complement strand
CTGAGAGCCGCCGAATCATCTTCTGGCATGACCCGGAAGGTGAATTTGCTGATGCAGTTACTGAGCTCGCTTTGCCTGAAACAAATATTGTTCGCCTTGACCAGATTGGCTTCCTGGAGCTGAAGATCCGCATTGAGATTGAAGAGCCAGAAAGCAGATTTCTTCTTTATTCACCCACTGCCGAATCATCAATACATGAAGATTGGCTTCTAGACTTACGCACTTACAGCCGAACATTTAGAGCCGATAAAGCGTCTTTGATCCTTAATGAACTTGAGCTGAGTCATCAATCGATGCGAATGCACATCAGCAAGCGCAAAGCTTTTTTCAATAGTGCCGAGAGAATCGCAAAGCTCAAGAAGATTGTTCAGCCCAATGATCTAGAAGAAACTCTGGACTGGAAAATGCTTGCTGTCGTTACCAGAGCTTCGCAAACTAATCCGTTTGCTGTTTTGATTCAGCTTTTCCGAGAATTTGCTGAATCTGATGTTGTTGATATGAGCCAGGTATCAAAAATCTGGGCAGAAGTAGAAAAATATGACCTCGACAGATCTTTCTGGGCAGGAATGGCCGCCACGTTTGGTTACATCAAAACTGACAAAACGAAGCAACCCTTGCATGATCTGCTTCTAAGAATTCTGGTTACAGACTTCACAGTTCATCTGCATGAAGATTGCCCTAAGTCGTTACAACACCTGGTTTTATCAGAAAAAACGAACTGTTCTGTTTTTGTTTCTCAATGGCAGCGCGATATACAACAATTCTCAATCTTTCGCATGTTGTCTAAGGAAATCAGTCAGGAACTCAAGATTCGCGAACTGGTTGCTAAATTGCCTGCACAAACGCTTGGCGACAACTCAGCCTTTGAAGAAATTGAGCGCCGGGTTTTATCCTCACTTCGAGATACGCTGATTTCAGGCGAAACATTTAATTCTGATGACTTTCGTGACCTGATAAGGCAGCGCTGTGATGGTGTCTGGCAGTGGCTCTGTGACGGCTGGAGGTATCTCCGTCTGCCGGGCTGGTGATTCCGCTTCCTGTGGCCATACGGCGTCAGGAAGTTCTAATGTTTCAGCTGGAGGTTAAATGTACGGGAATAAAAAGCCTTACGACCAGCGAGCGGGCGTTCGTCCCATCGCTTTCGTGCTCAGGGGCATGAATGGGATCTCTGGATCCGTCACACTGAAAATCCGGCCCGAGGATC
>SABF01000450.1 GCA_009929095.1 Erysipelotrichia bacterium | reverse complement strand
GAGTTTACAGTGGAAGTGAAACTTGGAATCAGTGAAACATGCTGCAAGAACAACAAGGTGAGATCTTCAATACATTTTGAACAGATGAAAGCACTGATTGTGGATGATGATATTATCATCTGTCAGCACACTGAACAGATTTTACAGGATATGGGACTTGAGGCTGAGTATGTGAATTCAGGCATGCGTGCGGTAGAGCGCGTGAAACAGCTTTGGACCAACGGAATTTACTATAACCTCATTTTGGTTGACTGGAAAATGCCTGACATGGATGGGATTGAAACCACCCGTGAACTGCGTAAAATTGTCGGCCCGGAGGTTACAATCATAATAATGACTGCCTATGACTGGGCTTCCATCGAAAAAGAGGCAATGATTGCCGGTGTCAATATGCTAATTAGCAAACCGCTGTTTAGGAATTCAATTTCTTCTGCGTTTGAGAAAATATATCGGACCAAAACACAAGAGGCTGTGCTCCCACAAGCGGAAAAGTTTGACTTTACAGGAAAACGCATTCTGCTTGTAGAAGACCATATGCTCAATATTGAAGTTGCCAAGCGATTGCTAAATTCCCAAAATGTTGAAGTTGATGTAGCTGAAAACGGATTGCTTGGAATTGAAACATTTGCTGCAGCACCTGTGGGATATTACGATGCGATCTTGATGGATATTCGCATGCCGGTCATGGATGGTCTTGTGGCCGCCAAATCCATTCGGCAAATGCGCAAAATAGACGCAAAAACAATTCCAATTATTGCAATGACAGCCAATGCTTTTGATGAAGATGTGGAAAGGACAAAGGATGCGGGTATGAATGCGCATCTTGCAAAGCCAATAGAACCGGCACTGCTATATAGAACTTTGCATGACTTAATTTGCGATCAAACTGAAACTCCAGCGCAAGACTGAAACGATTTGATACAGGCTGCGCTGGCTTTAGTAATGACAATCCTTTGGCAGTAATATACATTGAAGATAATACAACTGCCGGCTTTGATTTGTGATCTTATGCCGGTTATAGGATGGAATGCACTAGACTGACATAAGAGCTGAACATGATGACTCATATCTGAAATGATCGAATGATTCAGCGTTTATGAATTGCAGTATATCTGTCCGGTTTTATTTGTGATTATTTCATGCATTGTATCTAGACTTTGTTTCTAGAACAAAAAAATCTGCACAGGAATAACGATGTGCAGAAA
>SABF01000449.1 GCA_009929095.1 Erysipelotrichia bacterium | reverse complement strand
GCCCATGACTGCAGCGATCAGTCTAATAGATCGAATTCTTTCCATCATGAACCCATTTCAAATGTCTGGCAGTATTCTTGGCTTGGGATTGCCTTTTTTTATCATGATATGTCTTGCTATAAGACGAAAAAAACACTCTTCAAAAATAATTCTTGCATTATTCCTTTTTTTTCAAAGCAGCGGTATGTTTCATCCATTTGCCGAAGTGACAATAATCAATGTACAGCAGGGTGACAGTATTCTTATCCGACTGCCTCTGAACAGAGAAAACTATCTCATAGATACTGGAAAACCATCTCAATGGAATTCAGTACAAACATTGCTTGATGCCAAGGGAATCAAGCATCTCAATGCTCTATTTATTACCCATTCAGACAATGATCACAGCGGAAACATGCAGAATGTAATTAACTATTATCATCCTGAATACACTATCACCAGACACCGGGATAGTTTCCAGAATGGGAAAATTAGTTTTCTTGATCTTAATTCAATTGAGGATGAAGACGAAAATCGAAGTTCTCTTGTTACTTACTTTTCTCTGAATGGTCTGAAGTTTCTTTGTATGGGTGATTCTGACAGCTTTTCCGAGAAGAAAATAACAGAAAAGTATGGTAATTTGGAATGTGACATTCTGAAACTCTCACATCATGGCTCCAAAACTGGATCCAGCGAAGAATTTTTGGATATAGTCAGACCAAAAATCGGTTTGATCTCCAGCGGACCATTTAATATTTATCGTCATCCAAGCCCTGAAGTGATTCAAAGACTGCTAAAAAGGCATATTCCATTTCTAGATACAAAGGATGATGGAGATATCTCTATTTTCTGCTTTTTCAGATGGAATCTGATGATCACGTCAACTGGCAAGATTTCATTACTGAACTGACTGTCTGAAACTGTTATAATTCAGTCATGATTTATTTATTGGATGGAACGGAAACTTATAAACTGTCTGAAAAGAAGAATAAGCTGCTATCAGCTGAAGACCTGCTGAAGGAAAACATCATGACCATAGATGCGTCCAGCAGGACATCGTTCAACCTTCAGAATGCACTGCTGCACTGCAGTACAGTTTCGCTGTTCAGTGAACACAGGGCAGTTGTTCTGGATGATCCTTATTTTCTTAATTCAAAGTCTGACGATACTCTTTGTGAAACCATAAATAAGATTTCGGAACAGCCTCTATCTCTGAAAAACAACAAAG
>SABF01000087.1 GCA_009929095.1 Erysipelotrichia bacterium | reverse complement strand
TCTGAGCCAGTGGGAAAAGGACAATTATTATCAGAATCTCTTGAAACATCACGAAGGAGAAAAGGCATTCATTCTGCACGATGGTCCGCCATATGCCAACAATGATCTCCATGCCGGCACTGCCATGAACCGTGTCATCAAGGATTTCATTATTCGTACGCATGCCATGAATGGCTACTATACTCCATTCTTCCCAGGCTGGGATACGCACGGTCTGCCGATCGAGAATGCAATTCAGAAAGCCGGTGTTGATCGCAAGTCGATGCCGGAAGCGGATTTCCGCCGCAAGTGCGATGAGTATGCTCATGCTCAGATCGAAAAGCAGATGAGCACTGAGAAGCGGCTTGGTCAGATTGCTGACTATGCTCATCCATATATGACTCTGGACAAGCACTTTGAGGCCCGTCAGATTCGTTCCTTTGAGAAGATGGCTCTTGATGGACTGATCTTTCAGGGGCTTAAGCCGATCTACTGGTCTCCGTACAATGAAACAGCAGTCGCTGATTCAGAGATTGTTTATTATGATAAGACAGACCCGACCATCTATGTGGCATTCCATGTCAAAGACGGCAAGGGTATTCTGAATGACAGTGATTACTTTGTAATCTGGACTACAACTCCATGGACCATTCCGGCCAACCAGGCAATCTGTCTGAACCCGGATTATGAATATGCCGAAATCAAGACTGCCAAAGGCAATCTGATCTTCCTGGCATCCATGGCTGATGCGCTGCTTGCCAAGTTCAATCTTGAAAACGAAGGGGTTCTGCGCACGTTTAAGGGCAGGGAACTGGAGAATGTTGTATGCACGCATGCACTGTATCCGGATTGGGAATCCCGTGTTATCCTTGGCAATCATGTAACGGATGAAGATGGAACAGGCTGTGTCCATACTGCTTCAGGACATGGTCTTGATGACTTCTATGCCTGCCAGAAGTACGGCATTCCGCCATTCTGCTCCGTTGATGAAAAGGGCTGCATGGTAGAAAAGTGCGGACCTGAATTAGCCGGATTGTTTGTGGATGACTGCACCAAGAAGGTGATTCATCTGCTTTCTGAGAATGGCAGTCTTCTGGCTGTGGAAAAGATTACCCACAGCTACCCGCATGATGACCGTCTTAAGAAGCCGGTTATCTTCCGGGCTACCAAGCAGTGGTTCTGCTCGATTGACAGAATTCGCGATCAGCTGCTGGATCAGATTCAGAATCATGTCACCTGGCACAATGAATGGGGTCAGCTGCGCATGTATAACATGATCAAGGATCGCGCTGACTGGTGCATCTCCAGACAGCGTCTCTGGGGTGTTCCTATCCCCATCTTCTACAATGAGGATGGTTCACCGATTATGGAGAAAGAGGTATTTGACCACATTGCGGATCTGTTTGATGAGTTTGGCTCCAATGTCTGGTTCGAACGTGAAGCGAAGGATCTGCTTCCGGAAGGCTACACAAATGTCAAGTCACCGAATGGTCTCTTCCGTAAGGAGAGAGACATCATGGATGTCTGGTTTGATTCCGGATCGACTTCCAATGAACTGGAAGCACGCGGATATCACTATCCTGCTGATCTCTATTTTGAAGGATCCGATCAGTATCGCGGCTGGTTTAACAGCTCACTGATTGTCGGAACAGCAACCCATGGAGGAGCACCGTACAAAGAGGTGCTGAGCCATGGCTACGTGTGTGACTCCAAGGGTGAGAAGATGTCCAAGTCTCTCGGAAATGGTGTCAATCCGCGCGATATCATCAATGTCAACGGTGCTGATGTATTCCGCCTGTGGGTCATGATCTCTGATTTCAAACAGGATGTCCGTCTGGGAGATTCCAACATTAAACAGGTTGCGGAACAGTATCGCAAGATTCGCAATACATTCCGTTTCCTGCTTGGCAATATCAGTGCAGCTGATTTTGATCCGAAGAAAGACATGATTGCCTATGAAGATCTTGAACCGGCAGATCAGTACATCCTGGTGCTTTTGAATGAAGCAGTGGAAGAAGTCAGAAAAGATGTCATGAACTATGACTATGTTGCAGCGAACAAGACACTGATGAATCTGATGGTCAATGAACTCAGTTCTTATTACTGTGATTTCACAAAGGATATTCTCTACTGCAGCATCGCTGATGATCATCGCCGCCGTCAGGTACAGACAGTATACTGGCAGGCATGCGATATGCTGGTAAAACTCTGGGCTCCATTCCTTGTTTATACCTGTGAGGAAGTATGGTCATTCTTTAATGATGATTCTGAAACCTCAGTTCATTACACTTCGTTCCCGGAAACAAAGAGCTATGCTAATGCAGAGGAACTGAAGGAAACATTTGGCAAGCTTCTCGCATTGCGTGATGATGTCAATAAGTCACTTGAAGATGCCCGCAATGAGAAACTGATTGCGTCAGCTCAGGAAGCTGAAGTGACGCTCCATGTTACAGAGCCGGATCAGGCGCTTATGGAAAAGCATCTGAATGGTGAACTTGCTCAATGGCTGATCGTATCCAAAGTCGGCTTTGCGGCAGGTGAAGGAAAGCCGGAAGTCAAGCATGCGACAGGCACTAAGTGTCCGCGCTGCTGGAACTTCAGTGAAACTCCTGATGAGAATGGCCTCTGCCCAAGATGCCATCGCGTCATGAGCGCAGAGTAATTTTTATAAGACAGCTTCCAGATAAAAAGATAGAACAGTCACTGTTCTGTTATCCTGGAAGCTTTTCTTATGCATGTTCAATTCATGCAGAAACAGCAGAGAACATTCAGATTGCAAAAAAGACAGTCTGAGTATCTGCTCAGCTGTCTTTACAGTTCAGTATCAGTCCCATCTCAACTTCATCCCTGCATGTTCCGTCTTTCAGCTTGAAGGCATTCGGAGTAATTCCCCACTGTACAAATCCGCAGGATTCATAGAGATGACCTGCGGCGGCATTTTCTGCATACACGCCCAGTTCAATCTGTTCATAGCCAAATTCTCTGGCCATGCGAATATCCTCCTGAACCAGGGCTCTGCCAAGACCGATATGGGAATACTGGTTCAGAATGGCGATGGCCAGGGTGCTCCTGTGCCTTGTTTTGATGTGATCTCCGACTCCGGTGATCTGTGTGACTCCGATCAGACGGTCATTCACAAAGGCGCCAATATTGATGCTGCGAGGATCTGCATTGTTTTTTCTCAGAAATGTGCGGGTATTTCTGGAATCCTGTTCCGTCTCTTCTGGATAGCGCATCAGATAATCTGTTTCTGAGTATATCTGCTTCATGAGCAGATTCATTTCTTCTGCATCATCCGGCATGAGATTTCTGAGAATGCAGCGCATGCCATTCTTCAGGAGGATTTCATGTTCTGGATACTTATTCATAACTCAGACTTCGATTCGTGGAATTCTGCCATAATCGGATAGTGGTCAGTTGGATATACTCCCATATACATCGATCGGATGACAGATGTCTTTTCCAAGGTCAGATGACTGGAAATGAGAATATGATCAATCGGCTGATTGGCATGTACCAGAGATCCGATTGGATCTCTCAGCGTACTGCCGTCAGACTGCTGCACTGTTTCCATCAGATGCAGCGGATTGTCGCTTCCTGTGAGCAGATGTGCCGCATCACTTTCAGCTGTGGTATTGAAATCACCGGTCAGAAGCAGATAGTTTCCTTTAACTCTGGAAATCAGTTCGGATTTCAGGATAGCTGTCTGAGCCGTTCTGACTGCTGGAAAGAAACAGTCCAGATGGGTATTGCAGAAGGTAAAACAGGAATTGCAGGCTCTGTCCTTCAGTACCGCTAAAGTGGCAATTCGGGGAAACAGACTTGCAGCAAGCCGGGATCCTTCATGATCCGGCCGGCTGCTGAGCCAGAATGTTTCACTTTTCAGCAGAACATAGCGATCCTTTCTAAACAGTACACAGTTGCGTTCATCTGCGAACGGCAGGGAACGATTGCGTGATTTGCCGACAAACGAATAATGGGCTTCCAGCCATGACAGATGCGGAATCATGGACTCGGTCAGTTCCTGAACACCGACCAGATCCGGGTTATTCCAGCGAATTAATTCTTCTATAGAGGCTGAACGGCAGGCAAATGAGGATTTTCCATAAGGAAACACGGCATCTGTCATCATGTTCAGGCTCATGATTTTAGTAGTTTGCATGAATAGATTATAAACCAGCTAAGAAAAAAGCGCTCCTCCACATCTGTGAAGAAGCGTTTTTTATAAAATCTTTCAGTCAAGCGAGAGTTTCTTGAACTGTTCCCATGGCAGATTGGCTTTGCCGAAGTGACCATAATTGGTTGTTTCTGTATAAATTGGGCGGCGCAGATCAAGTTCATCAATAATATTGGCAACGCTGAAGTTGAAGTTCCTGCAAATAATGTTCAGCAGCTGTTCGCTGGTATATTTGCTGGTGCCGAATGTTTCAATGTTGACGGACAGCGGTTTCGGTTCTCCGATTGCGTAGGAGAGCTGCAGCTGGCACTTGTGGCAGAGGCCGTTTGCGACCAGGCTGCGGCAGACGTAGCGTGCATAATATGCAGCAGAACGGTCAACTTTCGTTGGATCTTTAGAAGAGAAGCAGCCGCCGCCGATTGGTGCATATCCGCCATAGGAGTCAACAACAATCTTGCGTCCGGTTGTTCCAGAATCACCCCAGGAACCGCCAACGATGAAGCTGCCGGATGGATTGATAAGAAACTTTGTTTTTTCATCAATTAATTTCGGATCAACAACTGGCAGAATGACGTTCCTGATGATCAGATCATGAAGTTCTTCCTGAGTGATGTCTCTGGTATGCTGGGTGGAAACTACGATTGTATCAATGCGCTGCAGCTTGCCATCAGCATATTCTGCAGTGACCTGTGTCTTTCCATCCGGGCAGAGACGAGAATCGCTGCGGCGTACTTCTTCTAGCTTTTTTGCAAGCTTGTGAGCGCAGTCAATCGCAAAAGGCATATAATCATCGGTTTCATCAGATGCGAAGCCGAACATGATGCCCTGATCACCAGCTGAAATCTGACTGTGAGCGACTGCATTGTTGATCTCCGCAGACTGATGATTGACCTTTACTTCCACGTGATAATCTTCCAGATAGCCGATTTTCTTCATGACGTTTTTGGCAATTGCAGCGTAATCAATCTGTGCCTTTGTGCCGGCTTCGCCATAGACGAGAATCAGGTCATCCTTAATTGTTGCCTCGACAGCCATGTGAGAATACGGATCCTGACGCAGTGCTTCATCCAGGATAGAATCGGCAATCAGATCACAGACCTTATCCGGATGTCCGCTTGTAACAGATTCTGACGTAAAATACATTTTTTCCATTAAAAAAACTCCTCCCTTGTTTGTCTTTTCAACGAACTTGTGAAAGAGATTTCGTTTGTTTTCTCTTTCTTTATCGTTGTCAGCGTTACCACCTTACATATTCGATGCAGGTTGGTATGAGACCAACGAGCTGACTCTCTTGTCTCATTCTTGATAAAAGACATTGTTATAATGCCACGTGAATCGTCTGACGTCACTATACAGATTTCCGTGATTGTAAACATGATATAATTACAGTCATGAAACCTAAATGGAGCGAACATACAACAGAAAATATTATTGCTCTTACTGTGTCTGGTATCATTATTTCAATTGTCTGGGGAATTTTACATAATCTGTCCGGGGTAGGAAGTCTTTTAGGTCAGGTATGGAATGCGCTGTCCCCATTTCTGATTGGATTCTGTCTGGCATTCATTATGCTTCCGATCAGAAAAATAGCGGAGAATAAATGGCTTAAGAATGTATCCTGGAAGCCAAAAACAAAACGGAGAATGGCTACTCTGATTGCCATGATGGTCTTTATTCTGATTGTTGCAAGTTTCTTCATTGTCCTGATTCCGCAGATGGTCAGCAGCATACGCACACTGGTCAGTTCCATGGACAGCTATATGGAGTCCTTTGGGCAATTCCTGGATGGGATCACTCAGGATGCCAATGCGGCAGCAATTCTTACCAACGTATATGACTGGATCAGAAATTCGCTGACCTCTTTCATATCCGGCGCAGATGGTCTGCTTGCAAAGGTGCTGAACTACTCGGTGTCCTTTGTCAAAGGCATCTTCAATTTCTTTATCGGTCTGATTGTATCTGCGTATATTCTGCTTGACCAGGAAAACTTTCAGAGGCAGATCAAGAAAGTCACCTATTCACTGTTCAGCCATGGACATGCCGATCACATCTTTGATGTATTGAGACTGTCCTCACAAATGTTTTCCGGATTCATTTTCGGCAAGGCTCTGGATTCTCTGATTATCGGTGTGATCTGCTATATCTGCTGCCTGATCATGAGAATGCCGTATTCTCCGCTGATTGCCTTTACTGTCGGCATCACGAATATGATTCCATTCTTCGGACCATTTATCGGAGCAATTCCATGCGCTTTTATA
>SABF01000448.1 GCA_009929095.1 Erysipelotrichia bacterium | reverse complement strand
TACGAGATGAGAAAGCTGCGTGAATATGCAAGGAAAGGATACAGGTTTGATGCCAGTCTGTATGGCCCATACGACTTAGGGAACAATCTGCTTTTATCCTTACGTTACCGTAAAGAAACATTTGAAATACTTGAAGCGATGGCTAGCGATCAATAATCTGATACTCACCTGTCAGAAGTGCTTCTACATCTTCTGGCTGCAGTTTTGATTTGCGTGACTGTATCGCTTTGATCAGTGCTGCCTCGTGCTTGGGATCCGCAAGTATCTGCAGCACAAGCGCATTCAGCGACAGATCGTCAATGGTGCTCTTGATTGACATTGGTGTGGTCACGTAAATCTTATCGCTATGTTCAAATAAATGACTGATATTGCCTGGGTGTACACTGGAGCGTACACCCAGAAATGAAGCATCACTCATAATAATGGCATCAAAGCTATTGGAGGCCATTATGATGCAGGAATATGACGATTTTCTCAGTAAGCTCAGCCCTCTCGAACTTGACTATGCCAAGGCAGAGATCATCAATTTACTTGGGATCAGTAAGGATCTGGGAACAAGCAATCGCAGGAATCTGGAGGAAACAGTAGATCATTGCCCACACTGCGGAGCTCTTCACATTGTTTGCAATGGTCATGACAAGAAAAAGAATCAGAAGTATGTTTGCAGGGAATGCGGCAAATCCTTTGCGGCAACCACCAGGACAATGTTCTTTCACAGCCATATCAGCTATGAAGAGTGGAAGACATTCATTGAATTGGAGCTTGCAGGCAATGCACTTCGTTTTGAAGCATCATGCATTGATCGTTCTGTTACAACATGTTTCTCAATGAGGCACAAGCTTCATGAAGCAATCGGTAAGATTGTCAGACAGAAATTGAGCGGCAGCACAGAAGTGGACTTCACTTATGAAAACATCTGTCTGAAAGGAATGAGACCGGAAGATATGCCGCGAGAAAGTAAGAAGCGAGGAAGACACATTCCGGATCCGGCTAATCCGGAACTGCGAGGACTCAGTCATCACAAGGTATGCATCGCAACAGCAATCGATGAGAATGATCACATGCTGTATGAGATTGCAGGTCTGGGAATAGAGACTCAGGACAAACTGGAAATGTATGCAGATCGGTTCTCAGATGATTGTGTCATCATATCCGATCATAGCCAGGCAATCATCAATTTCGCTGCCAATCACCGTCTGCCATCAGATGTCA